>NZ_JBSFNC010000075.1:0-43763 GCF_053586895.1 Amycolatopsis sp. NPDC003731
ACCTGCTCAGAGGCATGGCGGCGGTTCGCTCTGCGATACGGGCCGCGTCCGGCCGGGGGTCCCGAATGAGTCATTCGCGACCTCCCGGTGACCCCGGCCGTGGCTGGAGTCACTCCAGGTCGTTAGCAAAGCAAACGATTACCGCCTAAGCTCGCGGCCATGGAGTTTCGTCGTCTCGGCCGCAGCGGCCTCAACGTCAGTGAGATCTCGTACGGGAACTGGCTCACCCACGGTTCCCAGGTCGAGGAGGACCAGGCCCGGGCCTGCATCCAGGCCGCCCTCGACGTCGGCATCACCACCTTCGACACCGCCGAAGTCAGGCAGTCACAACTACCGTACGCGCCCCTCCCGCCGCGGATCCAGAGCGTAGCTCCCAACCCACCCGGCGGCCCGTTGGCCGCCGTATTCGCCGCCGATCTTGTAGGACGCCCACCCCACCCAATGGCCCGTGGTCGTCCTGTGCCACTGGTGGATCATGCCCGGGACGACCGCCTGAAGATCTAGGCCGTGCGGGTACACGCCGAGCGGCTCACCGAAGGGGTAGATGCGCGCTAGGTCAACCCACACCGGCTTCGGCGGCCGGAGAGCACGGATTTCTTTAAGGCTCGGGTGCGGTTCACCCTGCGGCACTTGTCCGAACATGCGTTCGAGTATGCGTCAAGCGCTGGACCGCGGCAACGGCGCCGTCGCCCTCGGTAGGCTCGGACGCATGAGGATCACGAGAGCCGTCGAGCTGACCGAGGGCACGCAAGAGGAGTTGCTCGCCGAATTGCGCCGGCTGAAAGAGGGTTGGGAACACTTCGGGAATGACCGGCTGGCAAGCGAAGCCGGGCAGGCTATCGACGCGCTCACTCTCGGCGCATCGTCCGTACGGGTGGGACACACCGTGTTCGACGTGACAGAGACATAGATCACGCGTACTGTCGCTGGAATCCGCCCGGCAACGGGCCGGGCCTGATTGAGGACAATTCCATGATCACCCAAGCGGACACCGCGTACGCGGTGAGAAGGTCACTTGACTCTCAGCCCGTTGCGGGCCTGTGGGCAAGCGAGCAAGACAGCTTCCCCGGGTTCCGGCGGGCTGAGTCATGACGGCGTTTCAACCCGAGTTCGTCGAGCAATTCACATTTGACTCGTCTGGCAACCGCGTTGCCGATTTGCCCGTCCAAGAGCGCGTCGAGTACTGGCAACGGCGCGGCGCGGTTTACCCCACCCCGGCGGATGACCGGGAGGAGGTGACCGAGTCGTGTGGTTAAACCTCCGTGTCTGGTGGGCGAACAAACGTCGCCCGCTCCGCAAGGGGTGGCGGTGATGACGACCGTGTCCACCCCTAACCCCTCCGCCAGTCTGCCCCTTGAAGACCTGTTGGCGAAGCTTCGTGAGCGCCGTTGGACGCTTCATGTCTTCGGACCGCCCGACGCTCCCGATCTCTACGCCTCTTCCGTCTACTGGGGCGGCTACACCGACGTCCTTCTTATCCGCAGCGAAAAGTCCGCCACGGCGTATCGGGTGCCGATGCTCCCGGGCGTCGATTTCCTCGCTCCGCGCGAAGTCGTGTGGCAATACCACTCGGCGCCGACGTGGACGGTGCGGGCCGTCCTGGCTTTGCCGGCGCCGGGTTTGCACGGGGCGCCCTCGAAACCCGAGCGGCCCAACGTGTTGTGCAAAGTGCCACAGGAACTGCGGCAGCGACGAACAACCAGGCGATCCGGGCTGAATCAACCGCCCGACTGGTCCTGGTTCTAAGACCCCGGCCGGCGTGCGTGACCTTCGACCCCTCGCGCCGGCCGGGCCCCCAACGGAGGAAACGAGATGGCACCACGAGAAGAGGCGCAGGGGGACGAGCCCACCGACGCCGAGAAACGCCGCGTCGCGGAGGCGGCTAAAAAGGCGGTGGAGTGGGCCGTGGGCACGCCAGAGCCCGAGGACTAACCCCGTAAACGCGAAAAAGCCCCCTCCTGAGTCCGCTAGGGACCCGGGAGGGGGCTTCGCTTACTTCTGCCTGCGTTTCAGGGCCTCGGCCATCAGGGAGGCGCCGGCGATCAGGTCTAGCAACTCGTCGTATCGGTCGCCGTCGTCCTCCGCGGTTAGGGCCTCCCAAAGCTCTTCCTTCAGCAGGGAGTCCCACCCGAGGGTCTTCGTCCTCCGACCGTGTTCGACTTCGCGCCGGGCGGCCGTGAGACGCCGGCGGTACTTCTCCCGCCGGTCCGCGGGAAGCGGGCCGCCGATGTCGGGCAGCTCGTCCCCGTTGCCCCACCGGTCGCGTACGGCCTCGATCCGGCCGGCGATGTCGTCCTGAACGCTCACGCTCTCCAGTGTGGCACGGTCCGGGATTACCAGCTCTCGCACGACAACCCCGGGCCACACCACGACCGTGTGGACGGTCACTCGTACTCTTCCCACTCGACGGCCGCGCGCTGAGTGCGGTACGGCGCCCGGCGGGTGTCGCCCCACCGTGCGTCTCTCTTGCCCAGTCTGGTTGCGTGCCGGCGGGCCGTCCCGCGGTCCGTGTAGGCCACGGGGTTATCCCGCCCGACGGCGACCGCGCGGCCGTCGTTGTCGACGACCCGGTAGACGAACTCGGTCATGCGGCCTTTCCCTTCGTCAGCTCCGCGCGCCACGCCGTGAGCGCGGCAATGGCCGCGTCAACCCTCGCGAGGTCGTCAGCGTCGTTGTGTAGGAACGGGAACACCGCTGACCGCAACCGCCCCCGCAGGTCCGCGGCGGCCACCTTGACGGCCGTCGGGCTATCCGGGTGGACGGCCTGATAGTGGTAATGCGACCACGCGGCCGTCCCGAGGGACTTCGTCCGCATGTCCCGCAAGCGGAACCGGTGGGAGAAGCCCTCCACCGTGAACGAAAGCTTCGCCACCGTGCGAACGGTCGTCAGCGTGAGGCCGCCGTCATCACGGCCGGCCGTGTAGTAGGCGATCGGTGCGCCCGGCTTGATCCAGTCGGTATCAGGCACCGGCGGCCACCTTCACGACCCGGTTCGCCGCCGGCCAGCACACCCGAGGCGAGTACACGGAGTGCACCTTGCCGAACATCGATTCGAAGTCCACCACGATGCCGATCCGGCCGTCCTTGGCTACCTCGGCGACGCGGCCGACGCGAGTCTCCGCGGTGTTGCCCGAGCGGACCGAGTAGGCCACGCGGTCGCCCGGCTCGACGGCGACGCCGAGCATGTCGACGGCCCGCGAGACGTCCTCGACAACGCCGGCGGTGTCCACCAGGAAACGGGTCATGGCAGCAGTTCCTTCCAGGGTCGAACGGGCATTGAGAGGGACTTCGCTACGCGGACTTCGAGCCGGGCCCCGGGGCTGCCGCGCCATCCGGGCAACGTGGCCACCCGGTCACACGTGACGAGAACGCCGAGGTCGTATCGGAGGTAGTCCGCCCACGCCCACCCGGGAACGATCCCCTTGTCGGACGGGTCTTCCACCGTGATGCCGGCCGCGCGGAGCTCCGCGGCGGCGGCCCGGAAGGCCGGGAAGTTGTTGTCCGGCAACCCAGTCATCGGGCCGGAGAGGTACACCTTCACGCGGCCTCCCGCTTCGCCGTCAGCGCGTCGCGGATCCGCTGAAGCACACGGAGCGGGTGTTGCTCGCCGAAGACGAGCGACCCCGGGCCGATGGAATCGACGACCCGGAGAGCCTCGACGATCCGCGGGTCCTCGGCCGGCGGAGTCTGCGCCATCTTCCAGCGAATCAGCTCGATCGCCTGAACGTTGAACCAGCACGCGGCGGCGTGGTCTTCGTCGTCCTGGCCGGCCAGCAGCTTGAACGTGTGCCGGAGAAGCGACGCCTTCGCGTGCTCCAGGGCCTCGGGCCCTGAGAACTGCTCCCAGTTGCGATCCGCGTACTTCGCCGCCCCGAGGGCCATCCACCGGGCGGCCCTGGTCAACATCTGGGCTTCGTACGGCTGGCACTCCGTCCACAGAAGCTCGAAGCGTTCCTTGCCCTCGGCGGTATCCCGGATGCCACCGCCGGCGAATTCCTTGCGGTTGCCGGAGTCTTCCACGTTAGCCCTCCTCTGCTGCTTGGTATTCGATTTCGTCGGCGACCGCACGGAGAGCACGTGCTAGCGCGCCGTCCGGGTCCGCCTTCAGGTCGGCCACGTCCACCCGGTAGACCACGTGGGGGTCCAGGTGGCCGAGCTGGATCCGGAGCGGGAGCTTCGTCATCCGCGGTCCCACTTCTCCGGCACCGGCCGGCCGAGGGCACGGAGAACGTCTCCGGCCTTGTCCTTGCCGACGACAGACGCCACCTTCTTGAAGTCGTCGCGGTAGTCCGTCTCCCACGAGATCTTCCAGTCGTCTTCGTTGATCTCTTCGACCGAGAAGATCCGGGGTCGTGGCGGCCGGATCAACAGGTCGGAGTGATAGAACTCGAACTCGTGCTCCGGCTTGGTCGTGAGCAGCGGGCTACGCGGGTTCTGGTTCCGGGCCTCGATGACGATGCGGCGCAAGTAACGGTGCTCGTTTTCCATCAGTAGTGCTCTCCGTTCGCGTCGGCGAGACGGTCGGCGACCGCCTTCAAGGACGCTTCGAGCTCTCCCAACGGGACTTCGCCGATCAGGCGAAGGTCTTCGACGGCCGACGTCATCGCGCGGGACAGTCGCTGGGCCAGTCGGCCAGAATCGTCCAGGTCGACGCCCATCGTGCGGATGGTCGACTCCGAGAGCGTCACCTCCGCGTGCAGCTCTTCGATGGCACGTTCCTTGCCGGCGAGCCGTTCGCCGAGTTCGAGGACCTGCGCGTGCAGCTTCTCGTTCTGCTCGGCCAGCTCGGTCTCCCGCGCGGCGCGGGCCAGCTCCGAATAGATCGACATTCGTTCTCTCCTCTTAGTCGTGGGTGGCGAGCATCCACGTGGCTCCGCCGGCGCCCGAGGACGCCGGGAAGTCGATTCGCTGCCCCTTGCCGTGCTTCGGTAGGTGGCTGTAATTCATCAGGTTGAGTACGTACGCCTGGTGCCGTTCGATGTTCTTTTTCGGGATCGACATCACGAGTTCGTCGTGAATCTGCGCCTTGACTCGGCGCAGGACCGGGAGCGGCATCTTCAGCAAGGCGTCACAGATGATTTCCCGAGTCGTCGATTGGCCGATGAGGGCCGGCGCTTGCGTGTACTCCCGGCCTTTCTCGACCCGCATCACGCGGCCCCAGTCGTTCACGACGTAGCCGTGTCGACGGGCGAACTTGACCATCGCGTCCTGCCAGGCGACGACCCCGCGGAACGCCTTGTTCATGTTGTCCAGGAACAACTTTGCTTCGGCTACGGGCTTCTTCCACAGTTTCGCCAACTTCGGCGGGCCGACCCGGTAGCCCCACGCGTGCCCGCCGGGCTTCGCCTGGTCGCGGTACTTCGCCGTCACCGGGTCGTGCTTGTCGGTGCCGACGACGTCCTTACCCCACGCCGCCCACGCGTTGATCAGGTGACCGTCCTTGCCCGGCTGGAACCGCTCGGCGAAAGCCACGTCGCCGCTCTCCGCGGCGACCGCGCGGGCATCCGCGTTCGAGTAGTCGAACGAGACGAGCAAGTCGTCTTCGCTGTCCGGCAGGTAGTAATCCCGCTCGACGCGGCCCGGGCCGCGGGCCGTCCACACGGTGAGCCCAGGCTTCGTCGTCGACCACCGGCCGGACGCCTGAACCATCGTGATGTCCGGGTGAACCCGGCCGTCCGGGTGGATCGAATCGAGCGTGAGCTGTGCGAGAGACCTTTGCCCCTTCAGCTCGGCCAACGCCGCGCCGAGTTCCTCGGCGTCGGTGTCCTTGGTCAGCTCGATCAGCGTCTCGCCGCCGAGGGATAGCCCGTAGGCCACCGGCCACGGATCCGCTTCGAGAGCGGCTATCTCGGCTTCGTGTTCCGCTATGCGCCGGGTCTTCGACTCGACGGATCGCCGAGTCAGCGCACGGCCGCTCTTCGCCGACACGCCGGCTTCGAGCTCCGCACGCCATTCGTCGACCTCGGCCTGACGCTTCTCGATTTTCGCCCGGACCTTCTCCAGGAACTCGGCCCGCTTCTTGTCCGAGTCAGCCGGCGTCTTCGGCCAGTCCGGCGTGTTCTCCGGCGTGATCCCGCGGTCAGCGAGGGCCGTCAAGATGGCGGCCTTGCCTTCGTTGGTGTCCCACGGTGCGTCGCCCTCGGTCGGCAAGCCGTAGTCGCGCTCCAGCTCCCCCACGATGACGTCCCGTCGGGCCGCGAGTTCGTCCCTGCGGGCCGTCGCCCCTTGCTCGTCGACAAGCCACCCGTTCGAAGAGATGACCGCGGCCCGCGCGGCGATTTCCTGTTCCCGCATCGGGTACCCGACGTATTTCCGGCCGAGGTACTCGTACGTCTCGCCGCCGCCGGACAGCTTGCCGCGCTTCAGCAGCGCGGCGGCCACCCGCTCGGACGCCTCGACGTCGCCGACCAGGTACGCCTGATAGCGAGGGTCGTCGAGCGGGATCCGGCCGTACCCGAGGGAGATGTCTTCGCCGGGCTCGACGAACTCTTTCGCCAACGCGGCGAGGTCGTCCGTCTTGCCGGACACGCCGAGCTGGTACGCCTGTTCGTCGAGCCCGAACCACTTCATCGCCTTGCCTGGTGTGTCGGCGATCAGCTCGTACCCGTGGCGGGACATGTACTTGTACGGCGCCTGATTCACCAGGCCGGCGTGAGTCAGGGTGTCGTACACGCGGCCGGCCATCGCGAACTTGACCGGCTCGTTCGACCAGCACCCGAAGATCACTTTCAGGTCGAACATGTGAATGTTGTGGCCAACAATCCACCGCGCCCGCCGGATCATTTCGCGCATCTCTTCGAGGTCGGTCGTGATCACGACTTCCGACTCACCACGCCACCGGTAGCCACCGATGCGGAACATCTTCTCCGGCGGCAACGTGTAGAGCTCGCTCGCCGAGAACGATTCAACATCGAACGTCAGCGTGCCGGACGGCTTCCGCATCGGCGGACCCTCCTATCCCGGATACGACTGGATGATTTCCGCGAAGACCCGGCGCGTTTCCGTCCACCCGTTCCGCCGAGCGTGAAGGACGTAGAACCGGGTTTCCTTGCCGGCTTCGTCTCGGGCCGCGTACAGCCGGCGGAGCAAGTCCGCTTGCCAGTCGGTGAGGGCGAAGCCGTGGGCTCGCGCCCACACGGCGACGTCAGCCACGGTGGTAGATCCCGCGGACGATGCGGGAGACGGTCGCGCGGTTGACGTCGTACGCGTCGGCGATTTCCCGCTGACTAACTCCGCCGTGCCCGTACCACTGCCGGATCCGGAAGACTTCGTCCTCCGTCAGCTTCTTCGCGTTCGAGCGCGGTTCCCGCTCGATCGCCGCGAGTGCGTCGGTCAGCTCGCCGGCGGCGAACCGCAAGCGGGCCGCTGCCTGGATCACTTCGGCGTGCTGCTTGGTCAGTGCCATTCGTTCTCTCCTCTGGGAAAAGACCCGGGGTCCCGCGTGGGACCCCGGGTCCGCGTTCAGTTATTGGCCGATCAGAAAGGCGGGTCGTCGTCGTAATCGGCCGCCGGCGCGGCCGGGGCCGGCTCCGCCTTCTTCGCCGGTGCCGCCTTCTTCGGCGCGGCCTTCTTCGCGGCCGGCTTGCTCTCGCCGGCGCCGCGGTCGACGAACACGCGCGGGAGTGCGTAGGTGTGCTTTCCGTCCTTCGTCTTCGCCGACTCGATCACCACCTTGATCCGGTCGCCCGGGTTCAGGCCGGCGGCCTCGATCCGCTCCAGCAGGATCTTCCCGGCGGGGAAATTCGCCTTCGTGCCGTCCGGGGTGTCGATGTCCACCCACCGCACCGGGCCGTAGTCGCCCTCGCGGAGGTTGCCGACGCGGACGACCGTGCCTTCGAACTCGGCGCCGATCTTCGTCGACAAGCGCTCGCGCTCTTCGTAGTCGCCGCCGCCGTTGCCCTCGACTTCGTCCCAACCCATGTGTCAGTTGCCCTTCTTGTTCGGCTTGTTGATCCAGACACCGGCGCACTGGGCCGGATCCGGGTACCTCACGGCGACGCACTCCCAGACGTGCCCGATAGAGCCGTCCCGGTTGTTCGTCGACTTGTATTGACGCTTCAGGCCGTGGTCACAGTCCGGTGCTTCGCCGGCCCACTCGGGGGCCTCGACGCTGCCCGGCGGTTGCCCCGGCCTCAGCCTTTTCCCTGATCGCCCTCCGGCTTCGCCTTCGCCGCGGTCTGCTTGAACCACGTGTCGATGGCGACGGCCTGTTTCATCAGGGTGGAAATCCGGCCGTCGAAGTCCTTCACGTTGAGCGTCTTCGCGACGAACTCCGGATCACCGTGCACGGTGCCCGAAAGCTTGTCGTACCCGGAGTCACCCAGGAACGTGAACGACACCCAGTTGTCCTCTGCGGCCATGATCGGGCCACTCTCCTTCCAAGGGTCGTCGGACGGCGTCGAGCCGGCCGGCTTGTCTGCGGGCGATTCCTCGGCCGGCGGAGCTTCCGTCTGCGCTTCGTCGGCGTCGTCGTCCTTGAACGGATCCCAGTCGGGGTCGTCAGTCGACACGGGTGTACACACCCCCGCAGTAGGCTTCCCGGTCCTCGGCCGGCCAGTGGTCGACGCACATCGGCCGCTCTTCCGGGTAGAGCTCCGGGACCACGGCCGCGCGGTACATCTCGCCGCGGTCGATCGTGATGTCGAACAGGTTCACGCTCACTGGGCGCCCCCTTCGAATCGGGTCAGCGACTGGGCCGCCGAGTTGGACACGACCCGGCGAGAGCCGGGGCCGTCGTGCACCGCGTTCGCCGCCTTGCGGGCAGCGTTCATCGCCACGGCGAGCGCGTCCCGGGCACGGGTGAGCGTCTTCCCGTTGTCCCCGGGCGGTTCCACGTAGTCGCCGGCGACGTAGTAGCAGAAGATCACTTCGGCGTACCACGGCGAGATGCCGCCGAGGCCGGCTTGCGTGTCGAGCCACTCGACGTGAGAAGGCGACCCCGGAACCTGGTCGGCACCGCCGTTTTCCAGGATTCGCCGGACGTCGTCCGTCGAGTAGGTCACGTTCGCGCTGAAGTGCTCCCGATCCGCCATCTCGGCGCCGGCGCACTGCCGAGCGATGGCACGCAACACCTTGCCGCGCTGCTCGGCCTCATAGGACAGCAGGGCGGGCAGAGTCCGCGGGGACTCCAGGATCTTGACCCACATGTCCTGTTCGATGTCCTCGGCGTCGAGTGCACCCGTCCACGAGCGGGTGGCCGACTTCGCCGCCCGGGTGACTTCCGGGAGTAGGAAGTCTTCGATTTCGACCGTCAATTCGTTCTCTCCTCGGGTACGCGTTCAGTTTCAGACGCGGTATTCGACGCCGTCGACTTCGAATCGGCCGCCGATGATGGGAATGGGGTACGCGTGCACCCGCTTGCCTTCGACCTTGACGACGGCGAACCCCTGCTGCCAATTCGGCGTGGCACCCTTCAGGTAGCCGGCGAGCTTCGGGTTCATCAGGTGCCCGACCTCGACACCCGTCAGGATCTTCTCGGTCCCGCCGACGCCGTGGGTTGACCACATCTTGCCGAGCCGGTGAGTGTGACCCATGATCACCGACTTGAGCGTCTTTTTCGCCGCTCCGTAGGCCGTCATGCCGGCGTTCTGTGTCAGCCGGATCCCGCCGCGGTGCCCGTGCGTCATGATCCAGTCGGGGGCGAACTCGTAGAACTCCGGCGCCTTCTTGAAGCCGAAGTCGTCGAAGTGCAGAAGGTTTTCCATGTCGAACGCGTGCGTCCCGGCGAGCGCCGGCGCGTACTTTTCGAGGTAGACCCTCGGCCGCTCGTCGTGGTTTCCCTCGAAGATCAGAACCTCGCCGTTGAAAACCTCCCGAAGCGGCTTCGAGAACCTCTCGGTGACGTGTTCGGCGTCGCGGTAGATACTCCCCTCGAACTCTCCGCGCGAGTCCTTGTTCCAGCGCGACGGTTGCGGGAAGTCGGCGAGGTCGCCGATTTGCACGACCGTGTCCGGCTGGTAGTCGCCCACGAAGTTGAGCACGGCCCGCAGGGCCTTGCGATCCTCGAACGGCGCTTGCACGTCCGAGATGACAACGTACGTCTTCGTCATTCCTTGCCTTTCTTTCGGCCCTTCCCGAGCCTTTCGAGATACGCCGCTTTCCCGTGTTTCACGACGACGGAGTTCACGTCTTCGCCGTCCGGCATCGGGCAGTGCCGGGCGTTGCTCGGCAATTCCGAAAGGACCTTCTCCGCGAAGCCCTGGCCGGCCGTGTCGCCGTCCGCAGCGACGTAAACCGTCTGGTAGCCCTGGAACGGCGGGTTGAAATGGGGCTTCCAAGCCGTCGCGCCGGGGGCGCCGACTGCCGGTTGTCCGCACGCGGTCGACACGATCGCGTCAATCTCGCCCTCGGTCACAACGATTTCGTCGTCGTGGTCGATCAGCGCAATCGTGTTGAACAGCCGGGGCCGGCCGCCCGACGTGGCCATGTACTTCTTGTGGTGCTTGCCCTGCGTCTTGCAGTCGTGGTCTTCGATGCACCGGAATTTGATGTCGACGACCGTCCACTCTCCGCCGAGCCCGCGACGGAGATACGGGATGGCGAGCATCCCGCGGAACTTTTCATGCCCCACCAAAGGATCGGCGACGTACCCGAGCCTGAACTTCGCGACGGCCTCGGCCACGCTCGGGGCCATCAGGCCGCGCCTCGCCAAATGCTCGGCGGCCGGACTGTCGGGCAACGCCGCGTGGTATCGCTTCGTCGCCGTCACCAGAAAATCTCTCTGCAATGCGGAAAGCCTCTGCATAGGGAACCTCCTCCCCCGGCTTCTCCATTTGCCGGATGATCGATACGACGTCGCCGGCGAACCCGCAGGCTTGGCACTTCACTGCCCCGAGCTCGTAGGAGACGGCGGCCGACGCCCGGCGCTCTGTGTGCGCCGGGCACCGACACGCGTTCCACTTCCGCCGATCCGCCGGCGGGATCCATCCGGGGAAGTAGTGCGTCAGCACGCGGGCAATGGGTTCATCCATTGCCCTCCCGTCAGAATCGGACGACGCGGAATTGCCCGCTGTCACGGAGATCGGAGTACTTCGACCAGATGGCCGCCGACGACCACTTGCGGGAACTGGCGAACCAGTACTCCGCGGGTGCCTCCGGACCGTCGCCGGAGACGACGCGGTAGAGCCGGCCGCGCCCGCGGAAGTAGACGTACTTCTTCGGGTCGACGTCGGCGCCCGTCTCCGGATCCCGCTTCAGCAGCGGGATGACCCGCTCCGGCGGGTCGGCCGGCTTGCCGAAGCTGCCCGGCTTCAGCGGCGGCCCGCAGTAGATCCACTCGTCGAACGACGCGCCCGGCTTGAACAGGTTCGGGTGGGCGCCCGGGTCGAACAGGTGCGTCTCGTCGAAGGCGAGCAGTGCAGCCGTGAACGCGCTGTCGACCGTCTTCGCTGCGCCTCGGGTCGTCCACGCTTTCTGTGCCGCCGACGGTCGGCCGGGGGTGAACGCGTTGGTGGCCGTCAGCGTCCGGGGCTTGACGGCGAGGGCCGGCGGTTCCAGCCACGCGAGGTACTTCTCTGCCCGCTTGATCACCTCGGCCGGCTCGTCGCCGATGTCGGACAGCGCTACAGCCGCGTCGAGCGCGGCCCGGCGGTTCTTGTCGCTCACTCCGTCACCTCGGCGCCCGTCTCGACGTCCACCAGGCGGTAACCGACGTTCGGCAGGCCCCACGAGTAACCGGCCCCTTCCGCGTCCTCTCGGGAGTACGCCCAGACGAAGCGGCCGGGGCGGACCTCGTAGGCGCGCTCCCGTTCGACGAACGAGCCGTTGTCACGCCACCCGATGCACGTCCGCAGCTTCGCCGGTGCCGGCTCGGGCGCCTCTGTCGTCTCCGGCCTCGCGCCGAACTTCTCGTTCAGCGCTTCGGTGATCACCGCGGCGAACTTGCGGTAGTGATCGATGCTTGCCGGGCCGTCGACTTCGAACGCGAATCGTCCGTTCGCGTCCCTGACGCGGCGTCCCTCGACCGAGAAGGGCGCCGGGTACTCGGGAACGTCAGCCGGCTTCGGCCCGATGAAAGTCGTCATTCGTTCTCTCCTCTGCGCTTTGGACGGGCGGGCTACTTGGACGGCTTGCACCGGGGGTCATCCGGGATCACGGCGATTCCGGATGCGAGGCCGCCGCCGTTCTGGCCGCCGGCGAAGTCGGAACCGCGGGAGGTGACGACGAGCATGTTGCCGCCGTCGTCGCACACCTCGGCGACATTGCGGAACCCGTTCGGCAGACCGACCACCTGGTGCGGCGGGACCATCTGGATCTGTGCCGGCGTCGGGTCGGGCGCCGATTCCTTCGTGGCGCCGGCGCACGCCGACACGGCCAGAGCGACGGCGGCGAGGCTACCGGCGAATACGAGCTTGCGCTTCATTCGTTCTCTCCTCATGAAAAAACCCGCCGAGCCGGCGGGTTGGCGAGATATTCGATTGCCCTTCGGAAGAAATCCGGGCTGTCCCCGGCTCTCCCTAGCTCCTGATTGCAGGGGCCGCACAGCAACCCCCGCACGCACCGACCGCACGAAGTCGGCCCGGCGCAACACGCGTGGTCGTGGTCGACGGCTAACGCCTTTGTCTTCCCGGTGGCCCGTCGACACCACGCACACTTGCCGCCCTGCGCCTGGTAGAGACGCTGGTAGTCCTCGGCGGATATCGAGTACACCTTTTCGAGCCGCGCAGCTCTGGCGCGCTCTCGGGTGTCTTTACGCCGAGCCCGGAAGTGCGTCACGCACAGGGGCGTCCTCGGCCCGCCGTGCGGGGTGTCCCTGTATCGCGGCACGCCGTCCCGGATGCAGTCGACGCAGACGGGGCTACTCGGCACCGAAGTGCGCGTTCAGCAGTTTGACGACCAGCGCGGCGAACTCGCGATCCTGGCCGGCGGTCGTGACGGCCCCGGAGATCCCGCCGACGTGCTCGCCCCGAGCGTCCAGGATCGCCGCACGGTCGACGCGGAAAGGCGTCTGAATGACAGGCCCTTCGACCGGCTTCGGCGCTGGCCCGACGAAGTCGAGCGACACCAACCGCTCGATGTTCTCCGGCAGGACACCCGAGGGTCGCTCGCCCTTGTCCCACGTGACGTAGACGTTCCCGGCGTTCGCCTGTTCCCGCACGGTGCCCACGGCGCCGGCCAGATCGCGGGTGTAGGTGCCGCTGTAGCGGACGCGGTCGCCCGGCATGAAGGTCGACATTCGATTTTCTCCTCTGTCAGTACGGCCCGGCGGCCGAGATCGGCCGCTCGGGGTCGCGAATCAGGTACTTGTCGCCGATGAACTCCAGCTCGGCGAACGTGTTTCCACTCGCGTCCGCTTTGCCGCCGCGGTTCTTGACCGCGGACACCCCGATGATTTCGGGGTTGTGGTCGTCGCCCTTCTGCTTGTGCAGCGTCAGGACCATTTCCGGCACCCGGGTGATCTGGCCTTTGACCCCGGACAGTGGGATCGGCTTCTCGCCGTCGTTGAACCCGCCGGTGACGTGGTGAAGCCCGATGACGGCGGCCTCGGTCTTCCGGGCCATGTCGTGCAAGTAGTCCATCAGCCCTTCCAGGCCGCTGAACGGGTCGCCGTCGTCACCGCCCATCCCCGACTGCACGTTCGTCACGTTGTCGACGACGACCAGCGCCGGCGGGCCGTCGAAGACCTCGGAGAATGCTTCGAGGCTGAGTTCCAGTTCGGACAGCGTCGGGCTCGCCGAGTAGTTGAACCGGATGGGAAGCGCGGCGAGCTTGCGTTCGACCTCGGACAGGCCGGGCGCCTTCGCCAGTCGGACCGCGGTCGGCTCGTCCACCCCGCCGACGACGCACAGCGTGCGGACGTACTGCGTGAACGGGTCCGAGTCGGCCGAGAAGTAGAACGTAGGTACGCGCGCCTTCAGCGCGTACGTCAGGGTGAAAATGGACTTCCCGGTTCCCGGGCCGGCGCACACGAGCGTGAACTGTCCGCGCCGGAGCTGGATCTTCTTCGTCTCCAGGGAACGAAAAACGACCGGTAACGGATCACCGGTCGCACCCATTGCCCTCTTCGATTGGATGGCGCTAAGCATCGGCCCTCTCGATCTCGTCAGCCATCGCGGTGAAAGTCAGCCGGTACGCCGGCGGCACGATCCCGGCCACTTCGCGAAACGCCGCCACGACGGCGGGCTTCACGCCGGCTCGGAAGTCACCACAGCAGCCGACGCCGTAGCACGTGGTGTCCTCGAAGGCCGGCCCGCCGGCCTCCTCGGCGGCCTTGAGCACCCGTGCGGCGAAGTCGCTCACTGCGCCCCCGTCCGGTTCGGCGGGTCGTTGGGGTCGCCGGGGATGACGTACAGGGCGTCCAGGAAGCGCTCCAGCGGACCCATGTCCGGGTGGCCGTAAAAGAACGCCATGACCTCACGGTCCGAGACGTGCCGGCGCACGCGCCGGGCAAAGTGCTTGCCGGCGGACGTCCACTGTCGTTCTGCCTTGTCCGTCCACGGGCCGGTGTAGGTGCACAACCAGGCGCCGTCCGCGAAGTTGCGGACGCGGATCTCCCACGCCTTGCCGGCCTCGTAGCTCTTCCGTCGCATCACGCCACCTCCGCGACGCCGGCCACCTTGCGAGCGGCGGCGAGTGCCTCACCCCACGTCTTCCCGTTGTCCTGCGCTTCCTGCGCGGCGGCGAAGACCGCGATTGCGCCGGGCGCGGTGTCGATCGGGAGCACGTCGTCCGGCATGTACTCGATGGGCCCGCCGTACATGTCGTCCATCCGGAGGACCTGTTCGACCGTGGCTCCGGCGAGCCCGTACGCCGTGCCGACGATGCACGAGCACTCACCACCGCTGACGTAGAAGCACCCGTTCGGCCCGTCGGAATTCGGGTCGACGTAGTCGGCGCCGTTCTGCTCGACGGCCAGTTCGATCAGCTCGACGGCCTTCGCTGCGTCGATCGTGTCCATTCGCTCTCTCCTCAGTTTCTGAACCCACACCGTGGGTACCCGTTCAGTTATCGGCCGCACGAAATTCGCACGACGATGCCACGGAGCATCGCCGGCACTGCTCGCCCGGTTTCGGATCCCAGTTGCCCGCCTTGATCCCTTCGTCAGCACGATGGAACCGCTCCGTGAGGACTTCGACGGGGATCGTGGTCAGATCCTTCTTGACCACCTGCGCCGCGCTCACGCGGCCCGTCGGCGTGGGTTTCTTCGCCGTCATCAGGTACACGCCGTCCCGCACCGGGAGGCCCGTCTTCCGCCGAGCGGCCTCGGCGTACGTCGCAAGCTGCCCCGGGTCTTCCGGGGTTTTCGAGCCCGCCTTGACGTCCTCGATCACTAGGTCGACGACTTCGCCGGACGGCTCGACGACCTCCGTGATCCGGTCCGCGGACCCGATCACCTTCACGCCGTCAAGGTCGAGCTCTATCGGCCACTCGACCGCCGGTGTCTCGCCGTCCGGCCGCCAGATAGGCCGCCCGGTGTGCTTCCTGATCATGAGGAAGTTGCCCAGGTGCCGGCGGAGATCCTTGAACCGGCGCGGGATGTCGTCCGGCCCCTTGTACGGCCCCGAGGACTGCCAGTACTCCGCGTTCGGCGTTTCGGCGAGACGTTCGTTGATGTCCGCCCGAAACGCGTCCTCGGCGACGCGGACCATGTCGTCGAGCGTCGGCGCCGTGCCCTTCTCGTGGGCCTCTGCGGCCGTGTGCACGCCGAGCCCGGTCGCGAACCACGCGGCCGGCCGCTGCCAGGCCCTCACGATGCGTCCGAGGTAGAACGCGTGGGGGCACTCCTCGAACCCGGTCATTTGCGACCACGACCGCGGCCGGTTCCTGTACGCCTCCCAGCGTTCGTCAGTCGTCGTCACCCGACACCGCCCGCAGTAGTACGCCCACCCAATCGATCGTCTCGGCTTGCTCCGCCGTAACGATGCCCCGTCGCACGCTTTCCACTCGGGTGCACTCGGCGGTCTTCTCGATATCCCGGCGAAGCTCGTCGTCAACCAGCAACACAGCGGACCTCCCGGGCGCAGTCGTGTTCGTACGGCGGGCATTCCGCCCACACCTTGTAGACAGTTACCTCGGCGTCGGCGAGCCATGCGGGTTGCCCCTCACGGCCGACGTTCGGACCGCGGTAGCCGAGGGTCGTGCATCGGCCGTCCATCTCGTTGCGGACCGGCTCGAAGGCCGGTCCGAACGGCGAGACTTCCGGGCCGCGGGCAATCACCAGCAACGCGCCATCACGGTAGGCGTAGACAACGCCGGGGACGTCCGCGACAACTTGCTCTGACAACTCTGTCTCCTACTCTGGCCAATCCTCCCGCGGGGGGAGCTTCCACCGGTCTCGGTCTTCTTCCGCAACCGGCGTGTGCTCGTCGAATCGGAGGATGCTGTCTCCGTCCGATTCTTCGCGCGGGACGTATTCAAACCCCCCGAAGCGCTGCCCCGGACGGGGCGGGATGGCCGGGTCGTACCTGACAACCATTTTGAATTCTTCAAGTTTCTTGTAGAAGCCGCGGAGCTTGCGACGCTTGTCGGGCGTCAACGCCTCATCCCCGGCTTCCATGAATTCGAGATGCCACTGAGCGTTGCGGTAGGGGGCCGCTCGCACCTGGTCCCCCGTGATGTCCCACGGCAAGAGTTTCTTGACGCGTTCCACCAGGCTCAGTTCCGGTTCACCCCCGGTGTACTTCAGGTGATAGGTGATCCCGGCGTTAGAAATTCCGATGATCGTCATGATCTCGGCACGATCGAACCCCTTGTTTAGAAGCTCCTGGATCTCCGATCGGGAAGTAATCGGCTTCCGTGCCACTTCTGATCTCCTTTCGTGACCTTCGCACGGAACTTTACGCGTACCCGGGGTACCCGACAAGCGATGTCCACCTATCGTCCTGTTCGGGTGGTGCGTGATCCTCTGTCTGTCCTATCACTCAGTGTCGGAAAGTCGTTAGCGTTACCAAGGACGTCGATATGTCACCGTGACCCTACTGCCGGGTAAGAATTGGCCGCCTGACCTGCGGTGATGCACATGCACTAGAACACGTGTTCGGCTACGGTAACGCCTTTAACTACACACTTAGCGTGACTAAAGGCCGCAAAGGGCCATGATCAACGTTACTCCGAATGGCCCCATGTGACCCCGAGCACGCTCCGCGGGGACCACGGGTACCTGTCCAGTTATCGACCCGAGAGAGCCCGCCCGGGTGGGCGGGCTTTGGTCACGGGCAGATACCGGAGTCCCGGATTGTCTTCACGATGGCGACGGCTTTCGGGTCGTCCACTCCGAACTTTGCCCGGGTGAACGCGAGACGCGGTTCCGGCCTCTGGTCGGGCGCGTAACAGACGTCTTTGGCCTTCTGGATGGCCCCGTCTTCGTCGACGACTAGGCCGGCGTCAACGGCCTTCAGGCCGGCGAGAAGCTTGCTCTCGGCGTCCGACCGGCCGCCGCTGGTGGCCACGGCGATGACGATCACCAGGACGATCAGGCCGGCGAGGATGGATAGAATGATCTTGACCGGCTTGGACGCCGTACGGGTGTTTTGGGACATGTCTCCCTAGTCGCCCGTACGGCCGTACCAGTTACACGCCGGCGCGCTTCGTCAGGATCGCGGCGATCGTCTGCGCGTTCTCCGCCAACACCTGCGCGTCCTCGGCCAGACTCGGCCACCGGTCTGCACCCCGCCAAACCTCACGCACGCTGGTCAGCGCGTGGCGGAGGTTCTCGCCGTCTTCGCCGCCGAGCTGGTCCGCGAAAGCCATCAGCCGGCCGTCCAGGTCTTCCAGTTCGCCCACGTCGATTCAGCCCTTTCCGTTCGGGAGCCGGAGCCTACAGACCGGCGCCGGCCAGCAGCTCGGCCGCCACCTTCGACGCGTCGCTGATGAGCAGCTCGGCCACGCGCTGACCGTTGCCGGGGCCGAGCGTGTACAGGCCGGCCTGCCCCCGGAGCTCCCGGGCCGCCCGGCGGATGGCTGAGTGCGCCTTCTCCAGCTCGGCCGTCATCTCGTCGGCGAGCTTCAGCGCGTGGTCCAGGGCCGTCTTCGAGGCTCGGTCGGCCGCCCGGCTGTCCTCCGCCCCGCCGTACTCCGACATGGCGATAGCCGCTTCCGCGGCCGTGTGCGCCCCCCGGATGGCCTCCCGCAGCGCGGCGCTCACGCCGCCGCCTCCCGGGCACGCTCCAGGGCGAGGCCCCACGTGTGTCCGGTGTCCTGGACACGCTGCGCGGCCATGAATACGCGGGCCGCGTCCTTATCGATCTCGACGGGGAGCGCGTCGAGCTGGTCCCAATCGAGCAGGGCCAGGATCGACGACTTCGGCTGCTTGTCGAGCTGGTGGAGCTGGGCGACGGTCGCCCCCTCGTAGAACAAAGCGTGACCCACGATGCAGCCGCACGCGGTCGGTTTCACGCGGCTGTTCGCGTAGGTGCACCGGCCGTAGGTGGAGTTCGGGTCGACGTAGTCGGCCCCCTTCTCGGCAACCGCGCGTTCGATCAGCTCGACGGCCTTCGTCTTCGTGATCATTCGAGTTCTCCTCTCGACGTTTTGGAGGGCTCACCGGAACGGGGAGGCCGATGTCAATCCCCGAACCGGGAGCCCGGTTGTGCCCGTAGGCACAAGAAAGGCGCCGTCGCATTCGGCGCCCAACTTGCGTCAACGCGTCACCTCGGCCCACAAGGTGTTGGCCATCCTCGGCGCGTACCGCCACTTATCGAGATAGCCGACTTGCCGCGCGGCCGACTCACGGGAGCCGAGCCACGACCCGCAGAGCAGGTACCGCCCGACGTCGCGGGCGTTCTCGAACTGCCCGGCCACCTCGACCCACGCGCCTTTGACGCGCTTGACGCAACGGCCGTCGACCAACCACACGGACGCGGCGTACGGTCCCGGCGACCAGACCTCGCCGACGTCCTCGGCGCCGTCCTTGTTCACGAATTTCACTTATCGCCCCCGGGGTCCGCGTTCAGTTTCCGAGCAAAAAACTCGAGATTTGCCATCCAGACCACCCACCAGGCGGCCATGATGCCGACCAGAACCAGGATGAGTTCCAGCCGGAACGAGACGACGACGTCGTATGGGTTCTCGCGTCCGTCGGATGCCAGCACGCACAGCGGTGCCGTGTAGAGCAACAGCAGCGTTGTGGCGACGAACAGGGCCCGGCGGATGATCCAGCGCATGACAGCCTCCTAACGGGGTGGTGCGGAGCGCTTCGAGCCGTTCTTGACGGCCGAGCGTCGGCGAGAGGGACTCGCGCCGGCGGCAACGGTCCCGAGGGTCTTCGGAAGCGGCCCGTACGCGGGCAGCCCGAGGGCTGCCCGGTACGCCGCGTCGGCCGCGTTCATCGGGCCGTCAAACTGTGCTCGCCGAGGTACGCCGGGTAGCGGTAGCCGGGCAGCCTCACGGCGTACTCGGTTTCCTCTTCCGGCGTCTGGGCGACGGCGTAGACCTCTTCGATCCGGCCGGCGCCCCACCGCGGGTGTTCGACCCGCTGGCCCGGCTCGAACTTCGGCGTCATCACGCCACCCCCGGAGAGGTCAGCGCGTTGGCCGCGTCGATGTGGATGTCCTCGGGCGTCACGCTGTTCGTGATGGCGAGCATCCGACGGAAGTTCTCGTGGGTGGCCGGCGTGTCGTCGTCGGTGAGGCACCGGTCGGACTGGGCCGAACCCGTGGCTCCCACGCGGTACTTGACGTTCCAGGCTTCGAGCATGGTGGTTCTCCTCTGTGTGCGAAGTGCCCCGGACGGGATTCGATCCCGCGGCCTCGCGCCGTACTCCGGGGCGATAGATCAGCTCTGGTCGTACTGACTGGCGAAGTCCACGAACTCGCCGAAGAGCCCCGAGGGAAGTTCCGTCTCCGCCCGGTACAGGGCTTCGGAACGGTTGGTCGGGAACAGGTCGACCAGTTCGCGGTAGCGCACTCTTGCGGCTTCGACCTTCCGACGTTCGATCTCCGCCGTGATGTCTGCAATGGACCGCTCGGCCGTCTGGATCGTGGCTTCCCGCGTTCGGCCGCCGTAGATCGTGTTCTCGTTGTCCCGGTCGAACTCGGCGATCTTGACCAGCGTCGGCAACTCGGCGTCTTCGTAGTGCGTCAGTCGCTCGGGCGGGTAAAGCTGGTCGACCTTGTCGTAATCCGTCATTCGCTCTCTCCTCTTTCGCTTGGAGTGCCGCTCGGGGGAATCGAACCCCTGACGCCGTTCTCCGAGTCGCCCGCTAAGGCCGGTTCTCCGCGGTGTCGCTGCGGCCGGACTGTCCCGGGAAGATCATGTGAACCTCGAAGTCGGCGCCCGCTTCCTAGCCGGCGGCCATGTTGTTCAGCGGGCGCTAATGCGTCTCCCGACGCTCGCCGCCCCGCTCGCCCCCTCCGCGTGGTCTCCAGGGGCTCTCAGGCCCTGGTGGATGCTTCCTCGCTTTGGCGACGGATCCCGGTTTCCGTTGCTGCTTCTACCTCGCGGCGCAGTCCGTGTCTCCGGTGGTGTCTGGCTTCCCGGTGACCCGGTCGGCCTGACACGAGAAACTTAACCCGTACCCAGGGTCCCTGTCTAGTAATTCCTCGATCGGGTCACTCGTTCGGCGTAGCGCTAGCGGCGTTTCCGCAGGTCGGCCGTCGGGAGCGTCGGTCAGAGAAGTGACCTAGGTCACGATCCGGGGGTAGTCTGCCGGGAATCCGGCCGCCCGGCACCACCTACTAGGTGTATGGGGGAAACAGGGGGCCCAAGCTGACTGAGTCCCCTGAAGGCGTCCCACTTCACTCGGCCCTGAAGGCCGAGTCTGAAGACGCCTCTTAGTCGGCTTCGAGCTAACGAAGTCTTCCGGCCGGTTGAGCTGTCTTGTGGGTAGCGGAGTCCTCTCCTCCTCCGCGGTCCGAGATAGCTCCCGGCCGGCGTAGCTTGCCCAACCGAAGACGAAGGACTCCCACGTGAACATCCGCCTTGCTGTCTTCGGTCGGGAAATCCTCTCCCTGGACATCTCCCGGGACCTGGTCGAGTACGCCGAAGAGGTCGACTACGCCGAGCCTGACGGCTCGTCGATGGTGCGACTCAGCGGGCCAGTGGTAGAGCACGCCGCCGACGAAGGCGACTTCGAAGACCACGCCTACGAGGAACGCCCGCACCCCTTCGGCTTCTCCCCCGTCAGATAGCCCCCGTGCCTACTTGGACCCCCGGCTATACCGGGTTCTCGAAGGCCGTCAAGGCACGCGTACTGCGTAGGCACAGGGTGTGCCAGGTATGCGGTGTGCGTGCGTCGACTGAGGTGGACCACATCATCCCGTACGCCGAAGGCGGCACGGACGACGAAGCCAACGCACGCGGTGTCTGTGCTCCCTGTCATGACGAGAAGTCCAAGGCAGAGAGAGCACGCGGGCTAGCAAGGTACCGGGCCAGTCGGCGAGGGCAGGCACGCAAGCCTGAACGTCATCCGGGACTGCTCGACTGATGACCTCGGCCGGCGAGCCAGCTCGACGCCGTCAAGGGGTGGCGGGGGACCCCCTGCCGGGCCCCACGGCCGGATGGAAGGTGCTGCGGCTGAGGTTCTCTACGGGTCTGGGGATTTCGTAGCCAGCCGAGCGGGCGCCCGTCTACGGCCCGTTCAGGGCCGGGAATCAGCCATCTGAGAGGGCCGTATGCAGGCGAAGCGCTACACGATCGACGAAGCCAGCCGCTACTACGAATGGTCCGCGGAGATCGCCGGCCACCCGTACCGCCGGCAGACTGTGGGCGTAGACGGCCCGATGGCCGTCAGGACCCGCGTGGTCAACCACGGCCGCGGTTGGGAAATCCGGTTCGTCGACCCGGCCGGCGTCGTTCACGGCGTCTGGTGCCGCTACTGCTAGCTCGAAAGGAAGGGTCGCCGATGGCCGGCCGAGGACCAACGCCGAAGCCCGCCGCCGCGCGTGCCCGTACGAACTCGGACCCGATGGGGGTCCGAGTCGTGAAGTCCGAGCCCTCGCCGGCGCCCGAGCTGCCCGAGCTGATGCCGGACGGCGAACCGTGGCCGGCGCAGACGCTGACGTGGTGGCGGAACTGGATCGGCGACCCGCTCACGGCCGAGTTCCGCACGGCCGATTGGGACGAGCTACTGATTTCTGCTGTGCTGCACGGGCGTTTCTGGTCCGGGGACACGAAGGTGGCCGCGGAGCTCCGGCTCCGGACGGCGAAGTTCGGCGCGACGCCCGAGGACCGAGCGCGACTCCGGATCACCTACGGCGCCGCGGATGACGCCGACGACAAGGCGGCCCGCCGGCGAGCGCGGACCGACGAAGGGCCGGCCACCGCCGGCAAGCGGTACAGCAAGCTTCGCGCGGTCGCTGACTGACGGCGCGCGACCCGGCGAGGTTTGAAGCCGCCACCGGGTGACCAATGGCGGCCCAGCACGTACGCGGACCCTGGCCCACGCCGGCGTCTGTGTCCGCCCACGCCGGGCGGTTAAGGCGGGCCGGCGAGATGCAACCCCGGACACGGGGCCTATTCCCGCTGGCCCGTCAGGCGCGAACGGGGGTGTAGCTCAGTGGAAGAGCAGCGGTCTCCAAAACCGCCGGCGGGGGTTCGATTCCCCCCACCCTTGCGTTAGTCCCCCGGCTGCCTCTCCCAGATGCACCCTGCCGGGGCCCTTGGTCGCTAGCTCAATTGGCAGAGCACCCCGCTGTTAACGGGGGGGTTCCTGGTTCGAGTCCAGGGCGATCAGCACAAGCCTAATCCGAAACGGAGAATTCGCGTGCCCTGGAAGCCTGAATTCCCGGGCGAATTCCCCACGCTCGGATGGTACGTCCTCGATTGGGTGTCCGAGTACCTCGCGACCCCGGACCGCACGGACTATCAGCCGCTCGTCCTCACGGACGAGCAAGCGAAATTCGTCCTCGACTTCTACCGGCTGGATCCGGAGACGGGCCGGCGCGTCTACCGGCGCGGCTTGTGGAGCCGGCCGAAGGGCCACGGGAAGTCCCCGCTGCTGTCCGCCTTCGCCATCGTCGAAGGCCTGGCCGACGTCGTCCCCGACGGATGGGACGCGAACGGCCGGCCGGTCGGCAAGCCGTGGTCGGAAGTCCGGACGCCGTGGGTACAGATCGCCGCGGTTAGCGAGGACCAAACCAAGAACTCGTGGGCCCCTCTGCTGGAAATGCTCCGCGAGGGCCCGATCATTGACGAGTACCCGGGTATCTACCCGATGGAGACATTCGTCGCCCTGCCGAAAGGCAAAATCGAATTCGTCACGTCGTCGTCGTCCTCGCGCGAGGGCAACCGGCCGAACTTCGCCGTCCTCGACCAAACCGAAGAGTGGAAGCCCGGGAACGGCGGTGTCAAGCTCGCCGCGGTCATCCGCCGAAACCTCGGCAAGGTCAACGGGACGTCGATCGAGTCGCCGAACGCGTTCATCCCCGGCGAACAGTCTGTCGCCGAGGACTCCGCGCGGTACGCCGAGCGGATCCGCGAGGGCAAGGTTCGCGACGCCGGCTTCCTACTCGACCACCGCGAAGCGCCGGCAGACACCGACCTCGAAGACAAAGAGAGTCTTCTCCGCGGCCTCGCGATCGCCTACGGCGATTCCGCGGACGTCGCCGGCGGTTGGGTCGACCTCGAACGCCTGGTTCACGAAATCTGGGACCCCGGCACGACCCCGCAGGACGCCCGGCGCTACTACCTGAACCAGATCACCTACGCCGCCGATGGCTTCTTGAGCCAGCCGGAGTGGAATGGGTGCAAGGACACCACGAAGACCGTCGCCGCCGGCGACACGGTCACGCTCGGGTTCGACGGCTCCCGCGGCCGGGCGAAGGGCAAGCCCGACGCTACGGCGCTGATCGGGTGTCGTGTCAGCGACGGCCATCTGTTCGAAATCGCCGTCTGGGAAGCCCCTGACGGCCCGGACCAGAACAAGTGGACCCCGCCTATCCCGGAGATCGAAGCGGCCGTCGACGACGCGTTCAAGCGCTTCCGCGTGGTCGGCTTCTACGCCGACCCGGCGAAAGACTGGCGCAGCTACGTCAACGCGTGGGAAGCCAAGTACGCCGGCCGCTGTCCTGTGAAGGTCTCCGTCAACCACCCGTTCGAATGGTGGATGACCGGCGGCCGGTCGGGGCTGAATCAGCGGGCTATCGAGATCTTCGAAGGCGCGGTTCGAAACAAGGACCTGACGCACGACGCGGCTTTCAAGCTGACGCAGCACATGCTGAACGCCCGGACGCGATTCCGGAACGGGAAGCTCACGCTCGAAAAAGAGCACGACTACTCGTCAAACAAGATCGACGCGGCCGTTGCCGCGGTTCTCGCGTGGCAAGCGCGAATGGACGCCGTTGCAAAGGGCATCGGCGCCAGGAAGACCGGTTTCGTCCGCAGAATGAGGTGACGTCGACTTGCCGGATCCCCAATGGTGGCTGACTCACCTCACCGCCCGAATGGACAACCGCGCCCCCCGGGTCACGGCGCTACGGCGCCGTCTCGAAGGTGACGCCCCGCTACCCGAAGGCGCGGACAACTGTCGCGAGGCTTACGTCAAGCTTCAGCGAAAGGCGCGCTCGAACTACGAAGCCAACATCGTGAGCGCGGTCACCAACCGCATGACGATCGCGCAGTTCCGCGTGGGCGACAACCGCGAGGACGACAACCGAGCCCGGAAGCTCTGGAAGCGGAACAAGGCGAACACCTGGTACGGCGATGTGCACCGGGAAATGGTCGGCCTGTCCGAGGGCTTCGTTGCCGTTCAGCCCGGCGACTTCGGCGCGGAGTTTTTCCGCGTCCGCCCGGAACAGGCGATCGTCGAGTACGACCCGGTTCGCCCGGACAAGCGCCGGGCGGCCCTGATCGCCGTCCGCGACTTCGTCAGTGAGACGGACCTCGCGTACTTGCACCTGGTCGGCCGGGTGTGGCGTTTCACGCGGCCGGCGTTCACCACCGACTCGGAGACCGAGCGGCGCAAGCCGATCACATCGATTTCCGGCGGATGGACTCTCGACGAGACTTACTCGGACGCCGAAGGCCGGGCAACCAGCCTCTCCCGGATCCCGGTCGTCCCCTTCGTCAACCGCGGCGGCCTCGGCGAGTTCGAAGCCCACGTCGACCTCCTCGACCGGATCAACTGGACCACGCTTCAGCGCATGGTCTTGACGGCCATGCAGGCGTTCCGTCAGCGCGCCGTCAAGGGTGACCTTCCCGAGAAAGACGAAGCCGGGAAGCCGATCGATTACGAGAAGATTTTCCAGCCGGGCCCCGGGGCTCTCTGGAATCTTCCCGAGGGCGTCGATATCTGGGAATCAGCACAAACCGATCTCCGCGGCATTCTGGATTCGGCGAAGGCTGATCTCACGGAACTGTCTGGCGTGACTAACACGCCGATGATGTCGCTTATGCCCGAGGGCGCCAACCAGACAGCCGAAGGCGCGGCCACCTCAAAGGAGGGGCTCGTCTTCAAGGTCCGCGATATCAACGAGCGCGCCGGCTCTTCGTGGGCCGAGGTTCTCTCGCTCGGAATCGAGATGGAAACACAGGAAGTCGTCGACGTCGAAGTCGACTTCGTCCCGCCCGAGAATCAGAGCATGGCCGAGCGCTTCGACGCTCTCGCTAAGTCCGGCACCGACGTTCCGTGGCGAACGAAGATGACCGACATTCTCGGATTCGACGGCGACAAGGTCGACCGCATGGCCGCTGAGCGCGCGGAGGACGCGGTCTTCGCGGCCTCATTCGCCCCCGCCCCTCCGGCGTCGCCGGGCGCACCACAGACAGCGCCGGCAACGGAGGAAAAGCAGGATGGCGGAGAGGCCGGAAGTACTGACGGCGGTGAACCGCGCGATAGCAGCGGACGCCCAGGTTCGAGCGCGGGTTAAGGATTTCATCACCCGCACATGGTTGGGGCTCGGGAACTACCGAGACGCGGACGTCGAGATCTTCGTCAACCGCGTTCTCCCGGTAGTTCTCGGGGCTCAACGTCAAGTCGCGTCCCTGACGGACGCGTATCTAGCGCAGGTAGCAGCGATGACCGTGGGTGGCTCGGCCGCCCCGCTCGGGCTTCGTCCTGCGGAGGTGACCGGAACGGCCCTCCGTGGTGTCGACCCCCGCGAGGTCTATCGCCGGCCGGGCGTACAGGTGTGGACGTCATTGTCCGAGGGACGCACGTTTGACGAGGCCGTGAAAGACGGCCTCCGCCGAGCCGTGTCCGTCGCCATGACGGATCTTCAGTTGGCCAAAACCCACACCGCCCGCAAGGTGTTCGAAAACGACGATCGTGTTGTCGGCCACCGCCGAACCCTGACAGGTTCGGAAGACTGCGCCATCTGCCGCGTTGCGGCAACACAGCGGTACCACCGCGAAGACTTGCAGCCCATTCACCCGGGTTGTGACTGCGGGGTCGCGCCGATCTACGGCGATTCGGACCCCGGACAGGTGATTGATCGAAAAGGGCTCGAAGACGTGCACGACGCCGTGGCGGAACGCTTTGGCGAATCGGCCGCGGACGCCCGCGCGATCGATTACCGAAAGCTGATTCTCGTCGAGAACCACGGCGAAATCGGGCCGGTGCTGACCGTCAAGGGCCAGCACTTCGACGGCCCACCACGAACGTAACCGCTACCCGAAACGGGGAAACGAAACATGTCTGACACCACCGCTTCCGCTGCTGCCACCGACGGCACCGCGCCCACGGGCGACCAGAACACGGCGCCGGCCGGCGGCACCGACAACACCGCCCCTGCGGGTGGCGAGGTCGACTACAAGGCCGAAGCGGAGAAGTGGAAGGCACTCAGCCGCAAGAACGAGGCGACCGCGAAGGCGAACGCCGACGCGGCAAAGAAGCTCGCCGACATCGAAGCGGCTCAGCTCTCCGAGACGGAGAAGCTGACGAAGCGTGTCGAAGCCGCCGAGGCGCGCGCGGCCGAGCTGGAACTCAAGGCCCTGAAGGCCGAGGTTGCCGCGGAGAAGAATCTCCCGGCCAACCTGCTGAACGGCACCACGCGCGAGGAACTCGAAACGCACGCCGACGAGCTGATTCGGTTCCGCGGTCCGGCCGGCACGAACGACTTCGGCGCCGGAAAGACCGGCACGAAGGACATCAGCGACGGCAAGTCCGGCCAGCTCACGCGCGACGACCTCAAAAAGATGTCGCCGGCGGAAATCGTCGAAGCCAAGAAGGCCGGTCGTCTCGACGCCGTCCTTGGCAAGTCCTGACATATCATTTCCCCGAAGTAAGGAAATCACCACATGGCTATCTCCAATTTCGTTCCGGAGATCTGGAGCGCCGAACTCCTGGTCGCTCTGGAGAAGGCTCTCGTCTACGCCGCGCCGGGCGTCGTGAACCGCGACTACGAAGGCGAAATCGAGAACGCGGGCGACACGGTGCACATCACCGGCCTGGCGGACCCGACCGTCGGCAACTACACCCCGCACACCGACATCACGATCGAGGACGTCGACGACACCACGCTTTCTCTGATCATCGATCAGAGCAAGTACTTCGCTTTCGAGGTCGACGACGTCGAGAAGCGTCAGGCGAAGTCCGGCGGCGCCGTGCTGTCCGAGCAGGCTCGCAAGGCCGCGTACAAGCTGCGCGACGTCGCGGACCAGTTCGTCGCCGGCCTGATGGCCGCGGGCGTCTCGGCCGGCAACCTGGTGGCGGAGCAGACGCTTTCGACTGCCGCGGACGCGTACGACCTGCTGGTCGACCTCGGCGTCCTGCTGGACGAGAGCAACGTTCCGACCGAGGGCCGGTTCGTCGTCGTCACGCCGAAGTTCCACGGCCTGCTTCAGAAGGACCAGCGCTTCATCGCCGCGGGCGACGCGTCCGGCGCGAGTGTCCGTGCCAACGGCCTGATCGGTGAGGCCGCGGGCTTCTCGGTCCGGAAGAGCAACAACGCTCCGAACGGTCCGGGCGCCGGCGCCGGCAAGCTGGTGATCGCCGGCTCGGCGATCGCCACCACCTACGCCGAGCAGATCTCGAAGACCGAGGCCGCCCGTAAGGAGAAGGGCTTCGCGGACATCGTGAAGGGTCTGCACCTGTACGGCGGCAAGGTCGTTCGCTCGACTGCTCTCGCTGCGGCGGACGTGATCATCTGATGGATGCCGGAGAACAGCTCCGGTTCTACGGCCCCGCCGGTGCGCCTTTCGTGGTGACCGTCGGGGCCGCTTTCACTCCCCGCTACATCCGTGCGCGGATCGAGGCGGGCGAGTGGAAGCCCTTCGAGGCGGAGACGCCCGAACCGCCGGCCGAGCCGGCTCCGGAGCCAACACCCGATACCCCCGCTGAGGAACAACCGCCGGCGCCGGTGAAGCGCCGTCCCGGTCGTCCCCGCAAGAACCCGTAGGGAGTGAAGTCATGCCGTTGCCCCCCTTGGCAACGCCGGCGGACGGCGTGACCTACGGCTACCCGGAAGTCTCGCCCGCGCTGTACGCGCGGGCGTCCGTCCGCGTTCGCTCGTTCGTCGAGCAGGACATCACCCGAGCCACGTCCACGCTCACGCTCTCGGGTTGTGGCCCGTGGTATCTCCCGCAGCGGCCCGTGGTGGCCGTGACGTCCGTCGTGAACAGCGTGGGCGATGCCGTCGCGTTCTACGTGGACGGCGCATGGCTCTACGCCGACCCGCGCCACCCGAGCGGCTACCCGCTCACGGTCACCTACACCCACGGGTTCGATCCGGTACCGGATGCACTGGTCGAACTCGTCTGCGCCGTCGCAACGCGCATGTCGTCCGTCCCGGACGCCGTCGCGTCGGGCGTCCGAACCGAACAGGCGGGCGCCGAGGCGGTCACGTGGGGCGTTGAGGCGTACAACGCGTCTTCGGGCCTCACGTCGACGGAGGAAGCCCGGCTACGCCGGATGTTCCCGAAGCTGCCCCGGACGATCACGATGCGGCCGGCGCCCATTCGGGGGTTCTGATGGCCGTTGTTTCCTTTGGCTGCAAGACGGTTACGCGCTTGCGGGCCACGACGGTCGTCGAGCGCGGAGACACGGTCTACGTGTGGGACACGCCGGCAACGCTCGACGTCGCCGGGTGTGTCTTCCAGCCGATCCCCTCCGAGGAAATCCAGCGCGACCGGGAGAACCGCGATGCGGTGATCCGCCGTTGGCGGCTGATCACGCCGCCCGGCGCAGACATCAACGAACACGACCGGGTCGCCGTCGACGGCGTCGTCTACGAGGTCGACGGATTCATCCAGCGGTGGCAGGGCCCCACGGGCGCGCTCGCTCACGACGAACTCGAACTGAAGAGGGTGGACGGCTAATGGCGGGCAAAGTGACCCTGAAGCTGAATTCCGCCGGCGTCGTCGAGCTCCTGAAGTCCGAAGGTGTCTTGTCCGACCTCGCCGACCGGGCCGACGCGATTGCAGCGGCGGCCGGCCCAGGATTCGAATCCGACTGGGAGCGCGGCCCGAAGCGGGCACGCGCTTCTGTCCGGACTACTGACTACGAGTCCCGTCTAGCAGAGGCGCGCGAACGCGCTCTGACACGGGCTATCGACGCCGGGCGGTCCGGATGAGTCAGCCGATCCTGTTTCCTGACGCCGAAGATCTCCTAGTCGACTACCTGACGGCCGAGTTCGCCGAGCGCGCGATCACCGCCACGGCGCACACGAAGGTCCCGAATCCGCGGCCGACGAAGTTCGTTCTCGTCCCCCGGGTTGGCGGTGTTCGTCGGAACATCGTCGTCGACGCGCCGACGATCGGGTTCGAAGTGTGGGCGGACCGCGACAAGGCGGCTTCCGACCTCGCGCAGATAACGCGAGCGCTCGTCAACGGAATGGCCGGCCGCCGGATTGGCGGCGTTCAGTGCTACCGGGTCGAAGAGCTCGCCGGCCCGACGAATTTCCCCGACGGGGTTTCCGCGCAATCCCGATACGTCTTTACCACAACTCTCAGCTTCCGGGGCACGGTCCTTTAGCGGTTCGTCGAAAGGTGCGTCCTTTCGCGCCCAATTACTGCACCGTACCCGGGGCGCCCGTTCAGGAAAGGAACGCCTAAATGGCGCTCAACGCGGATAACGTCTCCGTCGCCGTCACCGGCGCGTGCTCTTATGCCCCGTCGGGTTCGACGGGCCCGACCGATGCCACCACCACTCTCGACGCGGCCTTTCTGGACGTCGGCTACATCTCTTCGGACGGCGTCACCGAAACCCGCGACCGGTCGACGTCGACCGTGGTCGCGTGGCAGAACAGCGAAGTGGTTCGGTCGGTCATCACCGAATCGAGCATTTCGGTTCAGTTCGTGATGATCGAGACGAACAAGGCGAGTGTCGAGCTGTTCTACGGCGCCACCGTGTCCAGCTCGGACGGAAGCGTCGAAATCCGTCCGGGTAGCACCGGCGGCCGAAAGATGATCGTCGTCGACTACGTCGACGGTGAGGACCTGGTGCGGCTGTTCCTGCCGAACGCCGAGGTTCAGGAGGTCGGCGACCAGTCGCTGACCGCCGGCGACGCCGTCGGGTACGACGTGACGATCAAGGGCTACCCGGGCCCCCAGGGCTGGTCGGCGAAGAAGTGGTTCACGAAGTTGGACACCACTCCCTGATGGCTTGACGCCGGGGTGTCGCGCGGGCGCCTCGGCGTCATTTCCCTTTCCCGCGCATCGAAGTTAGGACCACCCGCGCATGTCCCGTAACCGCAACCGTCGCGCCAACGTCGAGCGCGTGGCGAACGGCGATTTCACCTTCCACCACAAGGGCCGTCAGTTCAGCCTGCCCCCGGCGTCCGAGTGCGCCCAGGACGTTCCGGCCGGCGTCATGATGGACGCCGTCATGAGCGGCACGGAGCAGGACGGCATTCGGCTCGGCCTCGCCGCGGTGAACTCGCCGAAGATCTCGAAGGCCGCGCGCGACGCGCTTCGCGACAAGACGACCCGCGAGTTCACCGAAATTCTCTCCCGGTGGATGAACGCCGGCGGGGTGAACCCGGGAAAATCCGAGTAGTCCTCGAACTCATCGGCGACCACACGGAAGCGATGGCGTACGACTTCCGAGCCCGGTTCGGGCTCGGACTGTCCGCCCCTTTCGACGGCACGATCACGTGGGCGGAAATGTGGGACCTCACGTCACAGCTTGTTCGCGATCCAACGGCGCACACCTGCGCCGCGCTGAACGGTTGGGAGTACCCGATTTCCCGCGAGGCTCAAGCCCTCGCGTCGCTCTATGACCTCACGTTGGTGGCTAACACGGATTCCAAGAAGCGGAACCAGGTTGAGCCATACCCGCGGCCGTGGCCGAGCGAGGACAAGAACCGCTCGAAGGCACCAACTGTAGACCAGCAGACCATTCGCGAAGCCCTCGCGAGGACAAGGGAGAACACGCACCGTGGCGACTGAAATTGCGTCCGCCTATGTCTCCCTTATCCCGACGTTCAAGGGTGGAAAGGCAGCAATCGCCGGGGAGCTCGGCGCTCCCCTCGAACAGGCCGGCGAGGAAGCCGGCAAGAAGGCCGGCGAGAAGGGCTCGAAGGGGTTCGGCGGAGCCTTCGCCGCGGGCGCGAAGTCGCTCGCCGGCGGGCTCGCCCTCTTCGGCGGTATCAACCTGATCAAGGACGCTTTCGACCTCTCGGTTCAGCAAGCGTCGCTCCCTTCGATGCTCAAGCAGCAGTTCGGTTTGGTCGGCCCGATCGCCCAGGAATCGGCGGACGCGGCCGGCCGGCTGTTCGCCGCCGGGTGGGGCGAATCCCTTACCCAGGTGGGCGAATCGGTCGGCGTCGTCGGCCGTGCACTGAACGAGCTGGGCGACAACGGAAGCGTCGAGAACGTGACGCGACAGGCCGAGGCACTGTCGAAGACGTTCGGCGAAGAGGTTCCCTCGGTTGTCCAGGCCGCCGCACAGCTTGTGCGGACCGGGCTCGCTCCCGACATGGCCGCCGCGATGGACACCATTGCGGCCGGCTTCCAGTCCGGCGTGAACTCCGGACAGGACTTTCTCGACACGATCGGCGAGTACTCCGGCCAGTTCCAGAAGCTCGGCCTGGACGGGCCGATGGCAATCGGCCTGATCAACCAGGCTCTCGCCGCCGGCGCGCGGAACTCGGACTTCGTCGCTGACGCGATCAAGGAATTCAGCATTCGCGCGGTCGACGGCTCGAAGACGACGGCCGCGGGCTTCAAGGCGATCGGCCTTGACGCGACCGCTGCGGCGGCCGAGATCGCGAAGGGCGGTCCGGCCGCGGAGACGATGTTCTCTCGCGTCCTCGAAGGTCTCCGAGGGATCAAAGACCCCGTCGCGCAGTCACAGGCGGCCGTCGCGCTGTTCGGCACGAAGGCGGAAGACCTCGGTAAGGCGTTGTTCGCGATGAACCCCGCGACCGCTGCGGCGGCCGGTGGGATGGACAACGTCGCGGGCGCGGCCGACCGGGTGGCCGGCAACATCAGCGGGAGCCTTAGCACACAGCTCGAACAGCTTTCCCGAACCTTCAAGGAAGGGCTCGCTTCGGCGCTGACGGGCGTTCTGCCGGTCCTCTCGGCGTTCATGGGATTCCTACAGCCCATGCTCCCGATCCTCGCCCCGATCGCTATCGGAATTGGTGTCATCACGGCGGCGCAATGGCTTTGGAACGCGGCTATGGCCGCGAACCCGATCGGCCTGGTTATCACTCTGGTGGCCGGCCTCATCGTCGGGTTTATCGCGTTGTGGAACAAGAGCGCCGCATTCCGCGATTTCTTCATCGACATTTGGGAGTGGATCAAGAACGCCGTTTCGGCGGTCGTCGACTGGTTCCCGGTTGCGTGGTCGGCCGTGATCAATTTCCTGACGGGCCTGTGGCAGGGGTTTCTCGATTTCCTGACTTGGATTTGGGACACGATTAAGTCGCTCGTACGAGCGTACATCGATTTCTGGATTCTCGTATTCACGACGGCATTCGAATGGTTCCGTTCTGCCTGGAATAGCGTCGTCGAATTCCTGGCAGGAATCTGGGCGGGCATCGTTTCCGCAGTTCAGGCCGTGATCGACTGGTTCCGCAATGCGTGGGACTTGGCAATCATGACACTGCGTCTCGCGTGGGAGAATTTTAAGGGATTCTTCACGGGCCTGTGGAATGGGATATCTTCTTTCGTCTCGGGAATCTGGAGCGGAATTGTCGGCGCAGTGACCCGAGCCGGTAACGCGCTGATGGATGTGTGGAACGGGTTTAAGGCAGGAATCAACCGGATTTTCCAGGGCATCGCCGATTTCGGTTCGGGAATCTGGGGCGGCATCGTCGGCGCGGCTAAGTCCGCGATCAACGGCGTGATTCGCGTCGTCAACGGCGCCATCGGCGGTATCAACTCCGTGACCGGGGTTGTGGGCATCCCGGGGATTCCGAAGATTCCGATGCTCGCAAAGGGTGGCGTGGTCGACCGGCCGACGTTGGCAATGATCGGTGAGGGCAACGAGTCCGAAGCCGTCATGCCGCTGTCCAAGCTGAACACGATGCTCGCTACCGCAGAGGGCAACGGCGGCGGCGAAACGGCCGTTTACGTCTACCTCGACGGCGAGCCTGTCCGCGCCATCGCGCGGACGGAAATCCGCAAGGACAACCGAGAGACGGCGCGTGCCGTCATGCAGGGAACGGGGAAGCTCCGGTGACGCTGACAGCGACGTACAACGACGACCTAGCGCGTGTACAGCTTGCCGTCACCGGGGCTCCGGCCGCCGCGGACTACGCCCGCTTCGAGCGCACCACGGACAACATCACGTGGACCGACGTTCGGGGCGGGCAGACCGTCGGCCTTACCGGTGCGGCTTGCCGGCTCGACGACTTCGAGTTCGTTCCGGGAGTCACGAACTTCTACCGGGCGTCCTACGTCGACACCGGCGTGATCCCGGCGACCACGCTCGGCCAGGACACGGCGAACCTCACGCCGAGCATGGTCGACGTGTGGCTGAAGAACGTGCTGCGGCCGAACCTGAACCAGAAAGTTCGGCCAGCCGGCCGGATTTCGATCAGCCGGAAATCCCGGAGTGCCACGTTCGACATCGTCGGCCGGACAGTGCCCGTCGCTGTCACCGACGTCCGCGGCGCGAGGGAGTTCCAGCTTCAGCTACTCGTGGACACCTGGGCTGAGCGAGACGTCCTCGACAACGTCCTTGGCACCGGCGACGTACTACAGCTTCACGTACCGCCGGGCTCGCCGACGACGTCGGCGTTCGTCATGGTCGGTGACACCACATACGACGACGCGACGGGGCTCTACACGTTGCCCCTGACGGAAGTTGCTCGGCCGGACGGAACCCTGATCGGCGAAACGATCCTGTGGTTGGACGTCACCGCCGAATACGCGACGTGGGCCGACGTCCTCGCGGCCGAGCCGACGTGGTCCGACTTGGTCTCTCAAATCGCTAGCGGGTCGTCGACGATCGTCCCGTAAGAAAGGACGAACATGCGGCCGGTCACAGATCGGTTCCTGTCGGTTGTCCGATCCAGTCACAAAATGGTGGCCCGGGCGCGAATTGTCGCGCCCGGTCAGATCGGCGTAAACCCGGTCGGGACGGAAATCCCGATTATCTCCGGCGATGTCACGATGGACATCAACGCCGACGTGACGGCGACGCTCTCTCTGGAAACTCAAATCACGTGGCCGGCGTTCCCGACGGCCCTCGGGACGCCGTACGGACAAGAGATCTTCGTTGAACGCGGTGTCGAGTACGGCGACGGCGGCACGGAGTGGGTTGGCCTCGGGTACTTCCGAATCGACTCTGTCGAGCAGGACGAAGTGCCGAACGGAACGATCCACATCTCGGCGAGCGACCGCATGGCGCAGCTTGCCGACGACCGCCCCATGTCGCCGATCCAGTTCGGCGCCGGCGCTTCGGCCGTCGCCACGATCCAGGCCGTAGCCGGACAGGCGATCCCCGGTATCCCCGTGGTGGCCGACTGGGACGGCACTTTCGCTTCGTCCCACGTGCTCGACGACGATCGGGTGAAATTCATCCGGGATATCGCTTCGTCGTACGGGAAGATCGCGTACTTCGACTACGCCGGCCGCCTTCAGGTGAAGAGCGCGCCGGATCCGACGAAGGCGTCCGTCTTCACGGTCAACGCCGGGCGCAATGGCGTCATGGTCAAGATGAAGCGAGCCCTCACCCGCGATGGCGTCTACAACGCCGTCGTCGCGACAGGCGAAGGCGTCGGCGAATTGCCCCCGGTGCGCGGTGTGGCGACCGACGATGTCCCGACGTCGCCGACGTACTTCGGGGGCAGCTTCGGCCACGTGCCGCGGTTCTACTCGTCTTCGTTCCTGACGACCGCCGATCAGTGCACGATCGCCGCGCGGGCGATGCTCGTTCAGGCGACCGGGCTCCCCTACGCCGTCTCGCTCGGCCTGGTGCCGAATCCCGCTCTCGAAGCGGGCGACGTGCTTCGCGTCCAGTACTCCGAACGCGGCCTCATCGAAACGCACATCGCGGACAAGATCGTGTACCCGCTCGTCGCCGGCGGCGTGATGACGATCGAAACGCGGAAACAATACCTGTAGGAGAACCCCTTGCGTTCCCAGGACATCGCCGCGCTGATTCAGGCCGGCACCGCGCCGGCGCCGGGCGACCAGGACATCTCTCTCCACAAGGGCACCGTGCGGTCGTGGGACCGCCAGTCCGGCGTGAACACCGTTGAGGTCAACGGAACGGTGCTGAACAACCTGGACAGCCTTCAGGGCGGAGTCCCCACCGCTTACGCGGTGGGGGACGTCGTTTTGGTCGCTCGCAAGCAATCGACGTATTTCTTGCTGGGCAAGGTGGCCTCGGCCGCCGGCCTTGCCGGCTCGGCGCCGGCGTTCCAGACGTCGGGCTCGGCGGCTACGTACAACGCTTCGACCGCCGGTTATGGGGACCTAGCGAGCGGCACCACGCCGGCCGTTTCCACCTACATCGGGTCCAACCGAACCGCGTTGGTCCTCTGGCAAGCGAAGATCGACGCGACCGACGCGACGGCGGATGTTGCCTGGCAAGTGTCCGGCGCGTCGAGCATCGCGCCCGGCCAATTCACCGGGATGGGTATCACGTCGGGCGTCCGATTCTTCAATGCGGGCACGACCACGGTGACCACGTTCGAGACGGTTTCCGGTTCGTACCTGATCGGCCCGGGCGCCGGCCTCAACCCCGGATTCAACACGTTTTCGATGAAGGTCCGGGCGAATGTCTTCAACTCGGGCTCCGTCGCTATCAGCGCACTGGGAATCACCGTTATTCCCCTGTAGAAAGGCGGCTTCGTGCCGAACACCCCCGTCTACTCGCTCCCCTACCCGGCGTCCACCGACGCGCCGAATGGGCCGGCGCAGATTCAGGCTCTGGCGACGGCCGTCGAAAACAAGTTCGTCAGCAACGACGCGGCGATTGCCGCGTCCCGATGCCTCTCGGACGTTCCGGTTACGACCAACTCGTCCAACACGTCGGGCACCGGCCGGGTCATCTGGGTTAGCCGCACGGTGACCCTGGTTTCCGGCAAGCGCTACAAGGTCACGTTCGACACCGGTTATGACTCGGCGTCGACGTCGACGGTCATTTTCGAGATGTACTACGTCGCCGGCGGTTCGGCGACTCTGACCGGCGCGACCAAGTTCTACGAGCGTTACCAGCGTGCGCTTCAGGGTGGCGCGTTCCTCGCCGCCGTCGGCAACGGGACGTTCGTCGCCCCGGGCTCCGGATCGTTCACGGTCATGGGCGTTCTGTGGAACTCGGACTCCGCGGTGACGAAGACCAACGGCGGCACTCCGAATGGCTCGGACAACCGCGGCCGGTTCCTCATCGAATTGGACTGACCATGACGACTCCCGACCCGACGAACACGATCATTCTTCAGTTCATCCGTGAGGAATTGGGCACCGTGCGGACTTCGATGCACGAAGAGCTGACCGGCCTCCGCGCCGACATTTCCGGCCTCTCGGACAAGCTCGGCGGCCACATCACGGACACCGCGTCCCGTGTCTCCGTTCTGGAACACCAACACCGCGTACAGGCGGCGGAGATTTCCGAGATGCGGGCCGACGACCGCGCGGAACGCGCGGCCTCGAACGCGGACGAGAAGGCGGCCCTCGCCGTCCGACGGGCGAACTACACGTTCGCCCTGTCCACGCTGATCGCGGTTGCCGGCGTGGTCGTCCCGATTTTCGCGAAGTGAGGAACTTCGAATGGCCTACTTGACCAACCTCGCCGACTTCGCCCGGTCCGCCGGGCTCCGCGTCGTCGAACAGCCGGGGTGGAAGACCCGCGGGCACGGGAGCTTCGGCGCCGTGCTTTCGGTGGTCTGCCACCACACCGGCACGCCGACGACTTCCGGCAACTACCCGTCTCTCAACGTCGTCACCAACGGACGCGCGGATCTCGCCGGTCCGCTGTGCAACTTCGGCCTCGGTCGTGACGGCACGGTCTACGTCGTCGCCGCCGGCGTTGCCTGGCACGCCGGTGCCACGGTTAACGATGCCGTCTACGGCAACAACCACTCGATCGGCATCGAAGCTGAGGGCACCGGCAAGGACGCGTGGCCGGAAGCTCAGCTCGACGCGTACGCGCGTCTGTGTACCGCGCTGACGAAGGCGTTCAGCTTCCCCGTAAGCCGGGTCCAGGGCCACAAAGAGATCTGCTACCCGCACGGCCGGAAGCCCGACCCGAACTTCGACATGAACGCGTTCCGCGGCCGAGTCTCGGCCGTGCTCGCCGGCAACCCTGTCCACAATCCCACCCCGAAGGAACGCAAGATGATCACGCCTCAGTCGCTCCCGTACTCGGCGGACTGGTCCTACGAGATGTTCCCCGTCGAGTCCTCGGGTAACTCCGGGATCATGTCGGCCGTCTGGTTCCGGATCGCCACCGGTTGGGGCGGGTCGTGCGAGTACGAAGTCAACTTCGTCAACCGCGCCGGCGAAGCCGTGGCTGCTCCGGGTGGCGATTGCAACTTCGGCCCCAACGCGGGCAAGACGCCGAAGCAGCACGACACCATGCCGAACAACGGCTTCGCGTACTGGTCCCTCCCGGCCGACTGCACTTCGATCGGTTTCCGGTACCGGAACCTGACGAAGGAAAACCGTCTCGGCCTCTCGTTCCCGCAGAAGGAAAAGGCTGCCTGATGCCCTCTGCCCTGTTCACTCGCGCCTGGTTGGTCAGCACGGCCGAGCGGGCGATCAAAACCGCGGCACAGACCACGTTGGCGATCGTCTCCGTTGGGACGGCGTTTGTCGGCGTGAACTGGACGGTCGCCGGCCTGACGATCGCGGCGGCAACGGTCAACTCCGTGTTGACCTCGATCGTCTCGGCGCCGACGTTCGTCGCCGTTCCGACCCTGCTCCCGACCCCGCCGGCGCCCCGGCGCTGACGACAAAGCCCCCGCTCGGCAACACGCCGGCGGGGGCTTTCTGTCGTTTCAGGGGTCTTACGGGTTTCCTACTGAGCCGCCGCGGTAGGCGGCTCGTAGTCTGGCAACCGCTTCCGAACTGTATCGACCGGGACGAAGATCCCGACTTGGAGCGGGTCGGCCGTGGCGGTAACGGTGATTCCGTGATCCATCAGCATCTCGCGCCGTTCCGCGGCGCCCATTCGTTCCCACGCCTCCCGGTACGTCTCGCCCACCCCTTGCTGCTCCCAGCGTGCTTCCTGGACGGGTACGGATGCAATCTTGCGCCGGCGTTCCATCAACGATTGCAGGCGACTGAAGTAGCCGTCGTCGTCGCCGTCGTACAGTCCGAGATCGCGTTCCTTTCGAATGCTCTCGATGGCCAGGTCGACCCTCTCCAGCTCGGCACTGAAGCCTGTCCCCGCGATGAACACCTTTTCGGTACGCTCGTAATTTCCCAGGTCCCCGAGAAATAGTTCCTCGACGGTCGATTCGAGTTGCTCGGCTTTCAGCCCGGGACGGCTACAGTCGTTCCTTCGCTTGATTTTTCCGGAGCACCGATAGTAGCGGTAGTCTTTCCCACGGCGATGCAGGACCCACTGATAGAGCCACTCGCCGCACTCACACTTTGCGACGTTTAGCAACATCGCCGTCCCGTGCGCCCGCTTCTTCTGTACCTTGCGGTTGTCGAGCGCCGTTTGGATTTCCTGCCACCTCTGGTAATCAGGGTCGCCCTCGGGCGTCGCGAATATCGGGGGCGCGAACTGCGCGGGCATCCCGTCGTTTTCGAGGATCACGGCGCCCTTGTGTGTCTTCTGTCCGAGGATCCATCGGGAGCGAAGCATCCGAGTAACCACGGCGGGCCCCCAATGCCCGCCCCGGCGGGGGCGGAACTCCGTGGTGTCGAGCCATCGGCAGATACCGTTCACAGAGTGGCCTTCGATCACCTTCTCGCCGATGTGGCGAACTAGCTCGGCCTCGCGCTCTTCGAGGGCCAGGCGCCATCCGGCCTCTTCCATCGGTTCGGGCTTGTACCCGAATGGAGCAGTGCCGCCCGGCCAGCGACGGAGCCCGCGCAGCTTCGCTGCGGAGCCCGCGGTTCGCTCTTTGATCGCCTCCCACTCGCCTTCGGCTACCCCCGCAAGCACGTTGGCGACCAGTCGCCCGACCCAGGACGAGAAGTCCAGGTTTTCGGTGACCGACACGATGGTCTTGTCGTTCGCTTCCGCCCAGCTCAACAACGCGTTGAGGATGATCGACCCGGCGCCGAGCCGGTCAAGCTTCCAGACGGCCACGATGTCGTATTGCGGGATCTTCTCGGGGTCGTTCAGCCACGGGCCGAACTCCGGCGCTTCGAACGGCATGGTGCCGCGGGAGAAGTCGACGTCGTCCGCCCACCCCACGATCTCGTGGCCGTGGGCCCTGGCCCACGTCTCGATGATCTCGCCTTGTCGCTCGATCGACGTCGATTCCTTCGTAAACCGGCTCAACCTCCGACGGCCGAGTACCCTTGCCATGCGGCATCTCCTCTACCAGCGCGAACGTGTTATTGACTACTGTACCTTCGACACCGCCGATGCCTACGCCAACACCGCCGCCGAGGCCGTGCTCGGGCGGGGCCTCAAGGGCCAGCGGCGGGAAAGCCTCGAGATCTTCACCAAGGTCTTCTGGCCCACCGGCCCCAAGGGGCCCAACGACCGGGGCCTGTCCCGCAAGCACATCATGGAGTCGGCCAACGCCTCACTGACCAGGCTCGGCACCGACTACGTCGACCTCTACCAGGCGCACCGCTTCGACCGGCACACCCCGCTCGAAGAGACCATGCTCGCCTTCGCCGACCTCGTGCGCCAGGGCAAGGTGCTCTACGTCGGCGTCTCGGAATGGACCGCCGAGGAGATCTCCCGCGGGGCCGCCCTCGCCCGCGAGCTGCACGTCCCGCTCGTGTCGAACCAGCCGCAGTACAACATGCTCTGGCGCGTCATCGAGGAGCAGGTCATCCCGGCCTCCGAGCGCGAAGGCCTGAGCCAGATCGTCTGGTCGCCGATCGCCCAGGGCGTGCTCACCGGCAAGTACAAGCCCGGCCAGGCCTACCCCGAAGGCTCGCGCGCCACCGACGAAAAGGGCGGCGCCGACATGGTCGCCCGCTTCCTCGACGAGGACGTCCTCAAGCGCGTCGCCCAGCTCGAACCGCTCGCTGAGCAGGCCGGCCTCAGCCTGGCCCAGCTGGCCGTCGCCTGGGTGCTGCAGAACCCGAACGTCGCCTCCGCGATCATCGGGGCTTCGCGGCCGGAGCAGGTGCACGAGAACGTCAAGGCCGCCGGCCGGAAGCTCGACGCCGACCTCCTGCAGGCCATCGACGACGTCCTCGGCGACGTCGTCGAGCGCGACCCCAGCCTGACCAAGAGCCCCTAGTCCTGGTTGATCCGCCCCTGGAACGGCACCCCGAGGTCGAACGCGTCCTCGGGGGCCATCCGGGGCTCCAGGCCGAACCCGCGCAGGAGCCGGCTCGCCCCGGCCAGCCGGTCTCCACCGCCGCCGGCCACCCGAGAAGGCGCGAGACCGTGCGAGACGAGCAGGCTTTCGACGTCGTCGATCAGGCGGTACGGGTCGTACTCACCCACGGACCCAGGTCTTCCCGGTGATCCGCTCGTAGACCTCGGTGTAGCGCTGCCGCGTCTGCTCGACGATGTCCGCCGGGATCTCCGGCCCGGGCGGGGTCTGGTCCCAGCCCGTCGACCGCGACCAGTCGCGGACGAACTGCTTGTCGAACGCGTGCTGCGGACGGCCCGGCTCCCACTCGTCGGCCGGCCAGAACCGCGACGAATCCGACGTGAGGACCTCGTCGCCCAGGGTCAGCGTGCCGTCGGCGTCGAAGCCGAACTCCAGCTTCGTGTCGGCGATGATGACGCCCTGCTCCGCCGCGTGCTCGGCGCCCTTCGTGTAGATCTCCAGGGTCAGCTCGCGCAGCCGCTTCGCGGTGTCCTCGCCGATCTCGTTCAGGACCTCGTCGAAGGTCATGAACTCGTCGTGGCCGGTGTCGGAGATCTTCGTCGTCGGCGTGAAGATCGGCTCCGGCAGCTTGTCGCCCTCGACCAGGCCCGGCGGCAGCGCGACGCCGGAGATCTTGCCGTCGCGCTGGTACTCGCGCAGGCCCAGGCCGGCCAGGTAGCCGCGGGCGATGCACTCGACCTGGACCATCTTCAGCGGCTTGCAGCGCATCGCGCGCCCGGCGAACTCCTCCGGGACGTCGGTGGTCGAGACGACGTGGTTCGGGACCACGCCGGCCATCCGGTCGAACCACCAGGCCGAGAGCTGGTTGAGCAGCTTGCCCTTGTCCGGGATCGGCGTCGGCAGCGAGACGTCGTAGACCGAGACGCGGTCGGACGCGACGAGCAGGATGTCCCCGCCGTCGAGTTCGTACAGGTCACGGACCTTGCCCGCGTGGATGTGCTTCATTCGCCGTCCTCAGTCGTGTACTCGTAGAAAACCCAGTGGTCGGGCAAGGCGGCGGATTCACCGTACTCGACGACCGTCCCGTCGGCCGCCAGGAAGGTGCTCCGGCCGAGCAGCACCGGCGACCCGGCGGGCAGCCCCAGCTCGGCCGCCTCCTCCTCGCCCGCGCGGCCCGCCGCGTGCCGTTCCTGCGTCGTCGCGATCTTCGTGCCCAGCCGGGCGGCCGCGTGGGCCGCGGTGCCCTCGACGATCCGCTCCGCCACCAGCAGCGCCGGCGCCTTGGCCGACAGCGCGCCGTCGAACCACGAGGTCGACGTCGACAGCGGCCGCGAGTCCGGGCCGTAGGTGGTCCGGCGACGGCGGATCACCGGGGCGCCCTCCTCCAGGCCGAGGGCGGCCGCGGCGCGCTCGGACGCCGGCTCGAGACCGGCCGAGCGGATCACCGCGTAGTGGCCCGGCGGGTAGATCCGGCCGGTGCGCGCCGAAGCGGCGCTGCGGTCGCGGGCCGTGCGGTGCAGGCCGCCGCGGTCGACGACCGTGCCGACGCCGCGCACGGGCCGGACCAGGCCCTGCGAGCGCAGCGTGGCCAGCACCTTGGTGGCCGTCGCCATGGCGACGGTCCAGGTGCGCGCGATCTCGCGGGCGGACGGCACCGCGTCGCCCTCCTGCAGCCGGCCGGACAGGATGTCGTCACGGATCCGGCCCGCGATCTGCAGGTACGGCGGCTCAGGGCGATCGAGGGTGGGCAAGGCGGCTCCTCACGAGGACAACACGCACAAGTGTTCTAGCACGCCGGGGGGTGTCCCACAAAGGCCTGTTCAGAACCACCCAGGTGTACTAGTACACACACTGGACTGTGCTCTAGTACGCAAGTTACCCTCGAAAGTGTGTCCCCGCCCACACCACACTCCGGATCCAGCGGCCAGGGCCTCGAGGAACTCCTCGAGGAGCTCCGGCGCCGCAACTGGGTGCTGCACCTGTTCGGCGGCCGCGAGGCCCCGGAGATCTACGCGGCCGTGCACCGCTGGCCGACCTGCGCGGACGTCATCATCCTCCGCGACGAGCACCGGGCCAGCGCCTACCGGGTGCCGACCTTCCCGGGCACGGACGTGTTCAGCCCGCGGGTCGTCACCTGGCAGTACCACGCCACCCCGGTGTGGACGCTGCGAGCGGTGCTCACCCTGGCGGAGCCCGGCACCCCGGGCGCTCCGCTGCAGGCGCTCCGGCCACAGCCGGACTGCCGGATCCCGCCGGAACTGCGCCACGACGTCACGATCCGGCCGACGGGGACGCCCCGGGAGGGGGACGACGGCGGCGGCCCGCCCGCGTGCGCCTAGCGGGCGAGCAGCCGCTCCGCGACGACGAGGTCGTGGGGATAGGTGATCTTGAGGTTCTCGGGAGCACCCGGGACCCAGCGGATCGGCAGGGAGGAGAACCGCTCCATGCACGACGAAGTGTCCGTACCCGAGAAACCTTCGCGCTCGGCCTTCTCGTAGGCCTCGAGCAGCGGTCCGGCCCGGAAGCCCTGAGGCGTCTGGACGCGGATCGCGCCGGGCACCTGGGCGACCAGGTGCCCGGCATCCACCTCGACGACGTCGTCCGCGGCCAGGCCCGGCACAGCCCCCCCGTCCTCGCGTGTCCGGGCCAACACCGCACCGACCAGCTCGGGGTGGACCAGCGGCCGGGCCGCGTCGTGCAGCAGCACGGCGTCGACCCGGCCGCCCGCTATGCGCGGGGCGAGGTGGCGCAGCGCGTTGAGCTCGGAAGCCTGGCGGGTGTCGCCGCCGTGCACGATCTCGACGCCGTCACCCGCGACCTCTTCGGCGAGCTCCCGGTCCTGCGGCCGGATGACGAGCACGAGCACGCCGATGCCGGGCACCTCCCGGAAGGCGTCGAGCGACCAGGCGACCACCCGCCGCCCGGCCAGGGGCAGGTAGACCTTGTTCAGCTTCGCGCCGACGCGGGTCCCCGCGCCACTGGCCAGCACCACCGCGGCCGCCGTCGTCTCCACGAGCCGCGAGACTACCGGCCACCAGGCGCGGCGGAACGTCGCGAATGACTCATTCGGGACGTCCGACGCGCAATCCGCGCACGTGGCTGCCGATGCCGGCTTCATGGGCGGGGTTGACGGTG
>NZ_JBSFNC010000076.1:0-43360 GCF_053586895.1 Amycolatopsis sp. NPDC003731
CACGGCCCTGGGCGACCCGATCGAGGCCCAGGCCCTGCTGGCGACGTACGGCCAGGACCGCGCGACGCCGCTGTGGCTGGGATCGGTGAAGTCGAACATCGGCCACACGCAGTCGGCGTCCGGCGTGGCGGGCGTGATCAAGATGGTGCTGGCGATGCGCCACGGCGTCCTCCCGCAGACGTTGCATGTGGACTCGCCGTCATCCAAAGTGGACTGGTCGGCGGGCGAGGTCCGGTTGCTGACCTCGGCGCGCGAGTGGCCTGCCCACCGCCCGCGCCGGGTGGGCGTGTCGTCGTTCGGGATTTCGGGGACGAACGCGCACGTGATCCTGGAGGGGGTTTCGCCTTCGCCTGCTTCGTCTCCGTCGTCCCTTTCGGGGCCGGTTCCGTGGTTGGTGTCGGCGCGCGGGGCGGAAGCTTTGTGTGCGCAGGCCGCGGCTCTGGTGCCTTATGTCGACGAGCCTCCCTTGGAGGTCGGTGCGACGTTGCTGTCCGGCCGGGCGACGTTCGAGGACCGAGCGGTGGTGTTCGGTTCATCGGAGGCCGAGCTCCGGACGGGCCTTTCGGCTTTGGCTGCGGGCGGCGAGGCGCCCAACGTGGTGCGCGGACGGGTCGTTCCGGGCGGCTTGGCGGTGTTGTTCACCGGGCAGGGGGCGCAGCGGGTCGGGATGGGTCTGGAGCTCTATGAGCGGTTCCCGGTGTATGCGGCGGCTTTCGATGAGGTGCTTTCGCATTTCGATCCGTCGTTGAGGGCGGCGTTTGATGATCAGTCGTTGTTGGATCGGACGGAGTTCACCCAGCCCGCGTTGTTCGCGCTCGAGGTGGCGTTGTTCCGGTTGGTGTCATCTTTCGGTGTGCGGCCGGATTTCGTGGCGGGTCATTCGATCGGCGAGCTGGTCGCTGCCCACGTAGCCGGTGTCCTCTCCCTTGAGGATGCCTGCCGCTTGGTCGCCGCGCGTGCGTCGCTGATGCAGGCGCTGCCCACCGGCGGCGCGATGGTCTCGATCGCCGCCCCCGAGTCCGCGATCACCCTGGCCGAGGGCGTCTCCATCGCGGCGGTGAACGGTCCCGAGTCGGTCGTGATCTCCGGCGAGGAGTCCGCGGTCCTCGAGATCGCTGCTCAGTTCCCCAAGACCAAGCGCCTGTCGGTGAGCCACGCGTTCCACTCCCCACTCATGGACCCGATGCTCGACGAGTTCCGCGCGGTCGCCGAGCAGCTCCAGTACCACCCGGCGCAGATACCGGTGCTCTCGAATGTGAGCGGTGCTCTCGCTTCGACGTTCACGGCGGACTACTGGGTCCGCCACGTGCGAGAAGCCGTTCGCTTCGCCGACGGAGTGTCCACTTTGGAGGCTGCCGGGGTCGGCGTGTTCCTGGAGCTGGGCCCGGATGGTGTCCTCAGCGCGATGGTCGGTGAGGCCGCGATCCCGGCATTGCGGCGCGACCGCTCTGAAACGAGAGCACTGCTCACGGCGTTGAGCACTGCTCACGTTCAGGGCGTGGACGTCGACTGGACGCAGCTCCTGCCCGCCGAGCCCCACGCGGACCTGCCCACGTACGCGTTCCAGCGACGGCACTACTGGCTGACCGGCCCGCCGCCGGAGGTGTCCACGGAGGACCAGGCATTCTGGTCGGCGGTCGAGAGCCCGGACCTCGCGGAAACGCTGGGTCTCGACGAGCAGCTGGCGGAGGCCATCCGCCCGGCGTTGTCGGCGTGGCGCGACCGAAGCCGCCGGGACGGCAAGGTGGCGTCGTGGCGCTACCGGACCGAGTGGAAGCCGCTGCCCGCGTCAGCCGGAGAGCCGGGCGACTGGCTGTTGATCGCCCCCGAGGGCAGCGAAACGGCGGCGGCCTTGGCGACCCTGCTCACCGGCGTCGTGCCCCTGACCGTGACAACGGAATCCCGCCCCGAACTGGCCGACCGCCTCCGCGAGCTGCCAACCCACCACTGGACGGCGGTCCTTTCGCTGGTCGACCTCCCGGCAACGGCAACCCTGGTCCAAGCCCTCGGCGACGCGGGCATCAAGGCGCCGCTGTGGTCCCTGACCCGCGGAGCGGTGACGATCGGCCGATCCGACGGGCTGAAAGCCCCGGAACAGGCGTCCCTCTGGGGGTTCGGCCGGACGGCGGCCCTGGAGCACCCCGACCGCTGGGGCGGTTTGGTGGACCTCCCGCCAACCCTGGACACCCGCGCGGCTGCCCGGCTCCTGGCGGTCCTGGCCGGCGACGAAGATCAAGTGGCCATCCGAGCGTCGGGATCATTCGCCCGCCGCCTGGTTCCCGCCCCGCCCGCCGGCCCCGCCCGGAACTGGCATCCTCACGGCACAGTCCTGATCACCGGAGGCACAGGAGCGCTGGGCGCGCGCGTCGCCCGCTGGGCCGCCGCCAACGGAGCCGACCGGCTCGTCCTGGTCTCCCGCCGCGGCCCCGACGCCCCCGGCGCAGCGGACCTGGCCGCCGAACTCACCAACGCGGGCACCGAAACCACCATCAAGGCCTGCGACGTCACCGACCGCGTCGCCTTAGCGGCCTTGATCGACTGGATCGGCGACGACCTCCGCGTCGTAGTCCACACGGCAGGCATCCTCGACGACGGCATCATCGACACCGTCACACCCGAGCGCCTCGCCAACGTCGAAGCGGCCAAGGTCACCGGCGCTGTCCACCTGAGCGAACTCACCCGCAACCTGGACGCATTCATCGTCTTTTCGGGCCTGGCGGGCACCCTCGGAGCGGCGGGCCAAGCCGCCTACGCGGCGGCCAACGCCCGCCTCGACGCCCTGGCCGAAGCCCGCCGAGCAGAGGGCGAGCCGGCGCTCGCGGTGGCATGGGGCCCCTGGTCCGGAGGCGGCATGGCAGGAGCCGACATCACGACACGGCTAGCCGCAGCCGGCCTCCGCCCGCTGGACCCCGACTTCGCTCTAGCGGCCCTCGAAGGTGCCTTGTCCGCAGGCGACACGACAATCACCATCGCCGACATCGACTGGCAGACGTTCGCCCCGGCGTTCACGGCGGTCCGCCCAAGCCCGTTGCTCGCCGAACTCCCAGCATCCGCCCACAACGCGGGCGGCATCGCTGCGCCCGCCACCACTCGCGCCATCCGCGCCGCTTCCAACACCATCGCGCGCAACACCACCGCCAACCCTGCCGCGGCGGCCGCCGCCAATCCCGCCGCGGCCGTCGCCGCCAACCTCGCTGCGGCTGCCGCCGCGAATCCCGCCGCGGTCAACGCCCCCGACTCCGCCGCCCCCGCCCGCGACTCCGCCGCTGCTGGCGCGCGCGGCTTCACCGTCGCCGGTGTTCTTGAGCTTGTCCGCGAACAGGTTGCTGCCGTGCTTGGGCATGCCTCCGCCGGCTCTGTCGATCGGCGGCGGGCCTTCAGCGACCTTGGCTTCACCTCCCTCTCGGCCGTCGAACTGCGCAACCGGCTGCGGGCCGCCACCGGGCTCGAGCTGTCCGCCACCCTCACCTTCGACCATCCCGACCCGGATGCTCTCGCCCGGCATCTGTGTGCACTGCTCCAAGGTGAGAGCAGTGCTCTCGAAATGGAGCACCCTGCCGGAATGCGGGACGACGAGCCGATCGCCATCGTGGCGATGGCGTGCCGGTTTCCCGGCGATGTTCGCTCGCCGGAAGACCTTTGGGACCTCGTTGCCCGCGGGGCCGATGCGCTGTCCGCTCCGCCGGTCGACCGCGGGTGGCCGTCCGGGCTGGGTGCCGTCAGGCCGGGCGGGTTCCTCGATGGAGCGGCAGAATTCGACGCCGGGCTCTTCGGCATCTCGCCGCGCGAAGCCATGGCCATGGATCCCCAGCAGCGGCTCCTCCTCGAGACCGCCTGGGAACTCTTCGAGCGCGCCGGCCGGGATCCGCGCTCGGTGCGCGGCGAACGCATCGGCGTCTTCGCCGGCACCAACGGTCAGGACTACCCCGCCTTGCTCACCGACGCGGGCGACGACGTCGCCGGCTACGTCGGCACAGGCAACGCCGCCGCCGTCGTCTCCGGCCGGATCGCCTACGTCTTCGGGCTCGAAGGCCCCGCCGTCACCGTCGACACCGCGTGCTCGTCCTCGCTGGTCGCGCTGCACTGGGCGCGCCAGGCGCTGCGGGCGGGCGAGTGCGACCTCGCCGTCGCCGGAGGTGTCACCGTGATGGCGACGCCGGGTGCCTTCGTCGAGTTCGACCGTCAGGGCGGTCTCGCTCCGGACGGCCGCTGTAAGGCCTTCGCCGAGAGCGCCGACGGCACGGGCTGGGGCGAGGGCGCCGGCCTGCTGCTGGTGGAGCGGTTGTCGGACGCGCGCCGCAACGGTCACGAAATCTTGGCCGTGGTCCGGGGTTCGGCGGTGAACTCCGATGGTGCGTCGAATGGCTTGACGGCGCCGAACGGCCCGTCCCAGCAGCGGGTGATCCGGACGGCTCTCGCCGATGCGGGTCTCGGTCCGTCCGAAGTGGACGCCGTGGAAGCGCACGGCACCGGCACGAAACTCGGCGACCCGATCGAGGCGCAGGCCTTGCTGGCCACCTACGGCCAGGGCCGCGACGAGCCGCTGTGGCTGGGGTCGGTCAAGTCCAACCTGGGCCACACGCAGGCCGCGGCCGGCGTCGCGGGGATCATCAAAATGGTCATGGCGATGCGGAACGGCGTCCTGCCGCAGACGCTGCACGTCGACGCGCCCTCGTCGCAGGTGGACTGGTCGGCGGGCGCGGTGGAAGTGCTCACCGAGACCCGGAAGTGGCCGTCCGACCGGCCGCGCCGCGCGGGCGTGTCGTCCTTCGGGATCTCCGGCACCAACGCCCACACCATCCTCGAGCAGGCGCCGGACGACGTCGTCGTGCACGACACCGCTCCGGCGGGCCTGCTCCCGGTGCCGGTCTCGGCGCGGACCGAGCCGGGGTTGCGCGAGCAAGCCCGCCGCCTGCTCGCTGCCGAGCGCGGCGCTCTGCCGGACGTCGCGTTTTCGCTGGCGACCGGCCGCGCGGCCCTGTCCCGGCGCGCGGTGGTGCTCGCCGAGGACGACGGTGACCTCGTCCGCGGCTTGACGGCGCTGGCGGACGGGGCGCCGGACCCGGGCGTGATCCGCGGGGACGTCGAACCGGGCTCGCTCGCCGTGCTCTTCACCGGGCAGGGCGCGCAGCGGGTCGGCATGGGACGGGGACTGTACGACCGGTTCCCGGTGTACGCCGAGGCGTTCGACGCCGTGTGCGCGGAGTTCGACCTGCTGTTGGAGCGTCCGCTGCACGAGGTCGTCTTCGCCGGGTCTGCTTTGGACGAGACCGGATCGGCGCAGCCTGCCTTGTTCGCGGTCGAAGTCGCGTTGTATCGGCTGTTCGCGTCGTGGGGAGTGCGTCCGGACTTCGTTGCCGGCCACTCGATCGGTGAAATCTCGGCGGCCCACGTCGCCGGTGTGTTGTCCCTTGTGGACGCTTGCCGATTGGTCGCCGCGCGGGCGTCGCTGATGCAGGCGCTGCCCGCCGGTGGGGCGATGGTGTCGATCGCGGCTCCCGAGTCCGCGATCGTCCTGGCCGAAGGTGTCTCGATCGCGGCGGTGAACGGCCCGGAGTCCGTGGTGATCTCCGGCGACGAGGCCGCGGTCCTGGCCATCGCCGCGGAGTTCGCCGAGCGCGGCGTCAAGACCAAGCGGCTCACGGTGAGCCATGCGTTCCACTCGCCGTTGATGGAGCCGATGCTCGACGCGTTCCGCGAGGTGGCCGAACAACTCCAGTACCACCCGGCGGAGATACCAGTGCTCTCGAATGTGAGCGGTGCTCTCGCTTTGCCGTTCACGGCGGACTATTGGGTGCGGCACGTGCGGGAGGCGGTCCGGTTCGCCGACGGGGTGTCCACTTTGGCGGCGGCCGGGGCTGGGGTGTTCCTGGAACTGGGGCCCGACGGGGTGCTCAGCTCGATGGTCCCGGGCCGGGCGATCCCGGCGCTGCGCCGCGACCGTGACGAGGTGCGGACGTTCTTCACGGCCTTGGCCGGGTTGTACACCGCCGGGGTGCCGGTGGACTGGACGGAACTGCCCGGCCGCCGGATTCCGTTGCCCACTCATGCTTTTCAGCGCGAGCGCTTCTGGCCGGCCCCGCGTCCGGCGGGTGGCGAGCTCGACGCGCAGTTCTGGTCGGCGGTCGACCGCGCGGACGTCGCCGGGCTGGCGGCCGGGACCGGTGTGCCGGAGGCGGACGTCGCCAAGGTGCTGCCCGCGCTGGCGTCGTGGCGGCGGGACCGGGCCGAAGCCGTGGAGACCGAGTCGTGGCGCTATCGGGTGACCTGGGTTCCGACGCCCGAGCCGGGGGCGACGACCCCGTCGGGCCGGTACGCCATCGTGGCCGCCCCGGGTGCGGCGCGCGGCTGGGCGGATGCGCTGGTGCGGCCCGGAGTCTGCGTGGCCGGGCCGGGAGAGCCGGCCGAGGGGCCGTTCGACGGAGTGGTCTTGATCTCGGCCCCGGGTGACGACGCCGTGGCCGACGCGGCGGCGCTGGCCCGGGCCGGGGTGGGGCCGCTGTGGTGCGTGACCGTGGGTGCGGTCGCCGTGCCCGGGGAGGAGGCTGCCGGGGATCCGGGGTTGGCCGCGTTGTGGGGCTTCGGCCGGGCGCTGGCCCTGGAGACGCCGGACCGTTGGGGCGGGCTGGTCGACGTTCCGGAGACCCCGGACGAGCGCCTCGCCGCGCAAGTGTGGGGGATCGTCGCCGGCGCAGGCAACAACAGCCGGTGGCAAGCGGCCCAGCCCAACACCGACGCAGAAGACCAAATCGCCCTGCGGCCGTCCGGCACCTACGCCCGGCGGATCGTCCGCGCCCCGCTACCCGCCTCGCCATGGACGCCCAGCGGCACCGTCCTCATCACCGGCGGCACCGGTGCCCTTGGTGCCACCGTGGCCCGCTGGGCCGCGCACGCCGGCGCCGGCCACCTCGTCCTCCTCAGCCGCCGCGGCCCGCAAGCCCCCGGGGCCGCCGAGCTCGTCGAGGACCTCCAGGCCGCCGGAGCGAAAGCGACCGTCCTCGCCTGCGACGTCGCCGATCGCGACGACCTGGCCCGGGCAATCGGGCAGATCCCGCAGGTCACCGCCGTCGTCCACGCCGCCGGGGTCAGTCAGGCCACCGCCTTCTCCGACCTCTCCGACGACGACTTCCGCAAAGTCCTCCACGCCAAAGTCGCCGGTGCCGAGCACCTCGACCAGCTCCTCGGCGACGACCTCGAAGCCTTCATCCTCTTCTCCTCCATCTCCGGCATCTGGGGCGCGGGCGGCCAGACCGCCTACGCCGCGGCCAACGCGCACCTCGACGCCCTCGCCGAACGTCGACGCGCCGCCGGGCGGAAAGCCACCTCCGTCGCCTGGGGGCCCTGGGCCGGCAGCGGGATGGCCGCCGGTGCCGCTGAGCAGGAGCACCTGCGTCGGCGGGGGCTGACGCCGCTGCCGGCCGAAGCTGCGCTCAACGCGATGCGGACCGCGGGGGAGACCTCGGTCGTCGTCGCCGATGTCGACTGGGCCCGGTTCGCCGCCGCCTTCACCGCGACCCGGCCGAGCCGGCTGCTGGCCGAGCTGCCCGAGGCGAAGCTGCCCGAACCGCAGCCGGCCGAGGTCCGGCGTCCCGCCGACCTGCTCGCCCTGGTCCGGACCGAAGCCGCGCAGGTGCTGGGACACGCCACGGCTGACGCCGTCGACGCCAAGCGAGCCTTCACCGAACTCGGCTTCGACTCGCTCACCGCCGTCGAGCTGCGGACCCGGCTCGCCGCCGCGACCGGGCTCACCCTGCCGCCGACCCTCGTCTTCAACCACCCCAACGCCACCGCGCTCGCCGAGCACCTGCGCGCGCAGCTGGACGACGGCGCCCCGAGCGTCCTGGCCGAGCTCGACCGGCTGGAAGCGGCCCTCGCCGCCGGTGCACCCGACCGGCTGACGCGGACCGAACTCGCCGTCCGGCTGCAAACCCTGCTGAGCCGCTATTCCGAACGAGAAGAAAAGACCGGTGAACTCGATTTCGCCGATGATGACGCACTTCTGGAATTCATCAACAATGATCTCGGTAAATTGTAAATCGCTCGTAGGGGCCCCTGTCGGCGGGATCTTTAGGGGTTGTAGGCCCAAAACCGGTCCCATAGCCTCGCATTGATGCCACTTCGGCGCGCGGATGTGCCGGGTGTCCGCACTTCGCTGGAGAAAAGGCTGGTGGCACTGAGATGGCCGACGAGGAGACGCTGCGCGAACACCTCAGGTGGGTCACGACCAATCTGCACCAGACGCGCCGGCGGCTGCAGGCGGTGGAAGACGCCGAACAGGAACCGATCGCGATCGTCGGAATGGGGTGCCGGCTGCCCGGCGGTGTCATCAGCCCGGAACAGCTGTGGGACCTGGTCGCCGCGGGCACCGACGCCGTCACCGGATTCCCGGACAACCGCGGCTGGGACCTCGACGCGCTCCGCGACCCCGATCCGGACCGGCCCGGCACCTCCCACACCGCGTCCGGCGGCTTCCTGCACGACGTCGCCGACTTCGACGCCGGCTTCTTCGGCATCTCCCCGCGCGAAGCCCTCGCCATGGACGCCCAGCAGCGGTTGCTCCTGGAGACGACCTGGGAGGCCATCGAACGCGCCCGCATCGACCCGGCGTCGCTGGCCGGCTCGGAGACCGGCGTCTTCGTCGGCAACACCGGCCAGGACTACGCCAACCTCATGCGCGGCGCCGGCGACAACCTCGAAGGCCACCTGCTCACCGGCACCGCGACCGCCGTCGTCTCCGGACGGCTGGCGTACTTCCTCGGCCTCGCGGGTTCCGCCGTCACCGTCGACACGGCGTGCTCGTCTTCGCTCGTCGCGCTGCACTGGGCCTGTCACGCGCTTCGCCGCCGCGAGTGCTCCCTCGCCCTCGCCGGCGGCGTGACCGTCCTGTCCACCCCGGCGGCGTTCGTCGCCTTCAGCCGGCAGCGCGGCCTGGCCCCCGACGGCCGCTGCAAGTCCTTCGCCGACGCCGCCGACGGCACCGGCTGGGGCGAAGGCGCCGGCATGCTGGTCCTCGAACGACTGTCCGACGCCCAGCGCCACGGCCACCCGGTGCTCGCCGTCGTCCGCGGCTCGGCGATCAACTCCGACGGCGCCTCCAACGGCCTCACCGCCCCCAACGGCCCCGCCCAGGAGCGCGTGATCGCCGACGCCCTCGCCAACGCACGGCTCTCGGCGAAGCAGGTCGACGCGGTCGAGGCGCACGGCACCGGCACCACCCTCGGCGACCCGATCGAGGCGCAGGCCCTGCTGGCCACCTACGGCCGCGCCCGCCCCGCCGACGACCCGCTGTTCCTCGGCTCGCTGAAGTCGAACATCGGCCACACCCAGGGCGCCGCGGGGGTCGCCGGGGTGATCAAGATGGTCATGGCGATGCGGCACGGCGTCCTGCCGCGGACGCTGCACGTCGACGCCCCGACCTCGCACGTCGACTGGGCGTCCGGCGGGGTCCGGCTGCTCACCGAGGCCCGGCCCTGGCCGGACACCGGCGAGCCGCGCCGCGCGGGCGTGTCCGCGTTCGGCATGAGCGGCACCAACGCCCACGCCATCCTCGAAGCCGCGCCGGACGCCGAGGAACCGGCACCTTCGAACGCGATCGGCCCGGTGCCGTGGGTGCTGTCCGCGCGGACCCCCGACGCGCTCAAAGCGCAGGCCGCGGCACTGGCCGGGCACGAAGCACCAGCCGCGGACGTCGGGTTTTCGCTGGTCAGCACCCGTACGGCCTTCCCGCACCGCGCGGTCGTGGTCGGCGACCTCGCCGGTGGTCTGACGGCCCTCGCCGAAGGCGTCCCGGCGGCGAACGTCATCACCGGGGAAGCCGGTGCGCCGGGCAAGGTGGCCCTCGTCTTCCCCGGCCAGGGGTCGCAGTGGGCCGGAATGGCCCTCGAGCTTGCGGAATCGTCGCCGGTTTTCGCGGGCCGCCTAGATGACTGCGGCACCGCGCTGAAGTCCTTTGTGTACTGGGAGCTTCGTGACGTGCTGGCTGACGCGGAGGCGTTGAGCCGGGTCGATGTGGTGCAGCCTGCGTTGTTCGCGGTGATGGTGTCGTTGGCGGAGCTGTGGCGGTCGTTCGGCGTTGTTCCGGATGCGGTGGTCGGTCACTCACAGGGTGAGATTGCCGCCGCGGTGGTCTCGGGGGCATTGTCGCTTGAGGACGGCGCTCGCGTGGTGGCGTTGCGGAGCAAGGCGATCCTGGCGCTGGCCGGTGGTGGCGGGATGGTGTCCGTTGCGGCTGCGAGGGAGACCGTCGAGGAGAGGCTGGTCGAGGGCATCTCGATCGCCGCGGTGAACGGCCCGGCCGCCGTAGTGGTGTCCGGTGTGCCGGACGCTCTCGATGAGCTGATCAGGTCCTGCGAAGCCGAGGGGATCCGCGCGAAGCGGGTGCCCGTGGACTACGCGTCCCATTCGCCGCAGGTCGAGCAGCTGCGTGACGAGCTGCTGGACGTCCTGGCGCCGGTCACCCCCCGCGACAGCGAGATCGGCTTCCTCTCGACCGTGACCGGCGAGTGGAACGAACGGGTGGACGCCGAGTACTGGTACACCAATCTCCGCAGCACGGTCCGGCTCGACACGGCGATCGAGCGCCTGAAGTCCGAGGGCTTCGGGACGTTCATCGAAGCGTCGCCGCACCCCGTGCTGACCATGGCGCTCGGCGAGGACGTCGTCGCGCTGGGATCGCTGCGGAAGAACGACGGCGGCCTGACCCGCTTCCACGCCGCCCTCGCCGAAGCACACGTCAAGGGCGTCGCCGTCGACTGGACGCCGGCCTTCGCCGGCGCCCGCACGGTCGACCTCCCGACCTACGCCTTCCAGCGCGAACGGTTCTGGCCCGCCGTCGTCGCCGACCCCGGCGACGCGGGCGCGCTCGGCCTCAGCGCCACCGGGCACCCGCTGCTCGGCGCGGCGGTGGCGCTGGCCGCGGGCGACGGTCTCGTCCTCACCGGACGCGTCTCCCCGCAGGCACAGCCGTGGCTGGCCGACCACGCCGTGCACGGCACGATCCTGGTGCCCGGCACCGCGTTCGTCGAACTCGCCGTGCAGGCCGGCGACCGCGCCGGCTGCGGCACGGTCGAGGAACTCACCCTGGAAACCCCGCTGACGCTGCCCGACGGCGACGCCCGCGCGCTGCAGGTCTGGGTGGGCGCGGCCGACGAAACCGGCCGGCGCGCCATCGAGGTCCATTCGCGGCGCGACGAGGACGACCCGTGGACGCGCCACGCGACCGGCGTGCTCGCGCCCGGCACCCCCGAAGCCGGGTTCACTCTGGACTCCTGGCCGCCCGAGGGCGCGGCCAGGATCGACCTCGACGGGTTCTACGACGGCCTCCGCGCGGCAGCGGGTTACGGCTACGGGCCCGCCTTCCAGGGCCTGCGTTCGGCCTGGCGCCGCGGCGACGAGATCTTCGCCGAGGTCGCACTGCCGGACGACCGCGACGCGGCCCGCTTCGGCCTGCACCCGGCCCTGCTGGACACGGCCCTGCACCCGCTCGCGCTGTCGCTGTCCACCGAGGACGGACAGACCAGACTGCCGTTCGCCTGGACGGGCGTGGCCCTGCACGCGACCGGCGCGTCGGCGCTGCGCGTCCGCCTCACCCGCCGCGGCGCGGACGAGGTCACGGTCGAGGTCGCGGACCCGGCGGGCGCCCCGGTCGCGACGGCGGAATCCCTCGTGCTCCGCCCGCTCCCCACCGGCGGTCTGGACCGTGCCGACAATCTGTACGAAGTGGACTGGACGGAAGTCCCGGCCGGAGCGGCCGAAACCGACGCCGTCTTCGAACCGATCAGCGGGGCGCCAGTCCACCGCGTGCTCGGGCTCGTCCAGGACTGGCTCACCACCGAGCGACCCGAGATGCTGGTCTTCGTCAGCAGCGGCGCCGTCGCCGTGCACGACGGCGAAGGCCCCGATCCCGACCTCGCCGCCGCGTGGGGGCTCGTGCGCTCGGCGCAGTCGGAGCACCCCGGCCGGTTCGCGCTGCTGGACACCGACGATCCGGAGCACCCGATCGTCCCGCCCGAGCCGCAGACGGCCGTCCGCGGTGGACGTCACTTCGTGCCCCGGCTTGCCCGGGTCACCGCCACCGGCGAGACGCCGGACTGGGGTGCCGGCGCCGTCCTCGTGACCGGCGCCTCGGGCGTGCTCGGCGGGCTCGTCGCCCGGCACCTCGCGCGGCAGCATGGCGTCCGGAACCTGGTCCTGCTCAGCCGCCGCGGTGCGGACGCGCCCGGCGCCGCCGAACTCGCCGCCGACCTGCCGGACGCCGTCTTCGTCGCCGGTGACGCCGCCGACCGTGACGCACTCGCCGAGGTGCTGGCCGCGCACCGGGTCACCGCCGTCGTGCACGCCGCCGGTGTCCTCGACGACGGCGTCGTCGAGGCCCTCACCCCGGAGCGGCTGGACGCGGTCCTGCGCCCGAAAGCCGACGCCGCGCGCAACCTCGACGAGCTGACCGCCGATCTCGCCGCCTTCGTGCTCTTCTCCGCCGCCGCGGGCACCACCGGCGGCAGCGGTCAGGGCAACTACGCCGCCGCCAACGCCTACCTCGACGCGCTCGCCCAGCGTCGCCGGGCGGCCGGGCAGCCCGCCGTGTCGCTGGCCTGGGGCCTGTGGGCCGAGGCCAGCGGGATGACCGGGCACCTCGACGACCGCGCGCGCGACCGGCTCGGCCGCTCCGGCGTGCGGCCCCTGGACACCGCGCAGGGGCTGGCGCTGTTCGACCGCGCCGTCGCCGCGGGCCCGGCCGCGCTGGTCCCGATCGCTCTCGACGCCGCCGCACTGCGGCGGCAGGCCGCCGACGGCACCGTCTCGCCGTTGTTCCGCGGCCTCTTCCCCGCCCCCGCGCGCCGCGCCGCCGCGGCCGGCGGGCACGTCGGCGAGCTCTCCGAAGAGGGCCTGCTCGACCTGGTCCGGACGCAGGTGGCGGCCGTCCTCGGGCACGCTTCCGCGCAGGCCGTCGACCCCGCCCGCGCGTTCAAGGACCTCGGGTTCGACTCGCTGACCGCGGTCGACCTCCGCAACCGCCTCGCCGCCGCCACCGGCCTCCGGCTGCCCGCGACGCTCGTGTTCGACCACCCGACGCCGGCGGTGCTCGCCGCCCACCTCGCCGGGCGGCGGGCGGACACCGTCGTCACGACGAAGGCCGCCGCCGACGAGCCGATCGCGATCGTCGCCATGAGCTGCCGCTACCCGGGCGGCATCGCCTCCCCGGACGACCTCTGGCGGCTGGTCGCCGAGGGCCGCGACGCCGTTTCGGCGTTCCCCGCCGACCGCGGCTGGCCCGACCTCTTCGACCACGATCCCGCCCACGGCGGGACGTCCTACGTCCGTGAAGGCGGATTCCTCCACGACGCCGCCGATTTCGACGCCGAGTTCTTCGGCATGTCGCCCCGCGAAGCGACCGCGACGGACCCGCAACAACGGCTGCTGCTGGAAGTCGCGTGGGAGGCGTTCGAGCGCGCCGGGATCGTGCCGGACGCGGTGCGCGGCAGCCGGACCGGCGTCTTCGCCGGCGTGATGTACCAGGACTACGCCACCCGGCTGCAGAACGTCCGAAGTGGACTTGACGATTACGAGGGTTATCTCGGCAACGGCAGCGCGGGCAGCGTCGCCTCCGGCCGGATCGCCTACGCGTTCGGGCTCGAAGGCCCGGCGATCACGGTGGACACGGCGTGTTCGTCGTCGCTGGTGGCGCTGCATCTGGCGTGCCAGTCGCTGCGGCAGGGCGAGTGCGACCTGGCGCTGGCCGGCGGGGTCACGGTCCTGTCGACGCCCGCGCTGTTCGTCGAGTTCAGCCGCCAGCGCGGCCTCGCGGCCGACGGCCGGTGCAAGTCGTTCGCGGACGCCGCCGACGGCACCGGCTGGGGCGAGGGCGCCGGCCTCCTGCTGGTGGAACGGCTGTCCGACGCGCGCCGCCACGGCCACCCGGTGCTCGCCGTCGTCCGCGGGACGGCGGTCAACCAGGACGGCGCGTCCAACGGCCTCACTGCCCCCAATGGCCCCGCGCAGCAGCGGGTGATCCGCCAGGCCCTGGCGAACGCGGGACTGACGGCGACCGAAGTGGACGCGGTCGAGGCGCACGGCACCGGCACGACGCTCGGCGACCCGATCGAGGCGCAGGCGCTGCTGGAGACGTACGGCCAGGAGCGGGAAACGCCGCTGTGGCTGGGTTCGCTGAAGTCGAACATCGGCCACACGCAGGCGGCCGCGGGTGTCGGCGGCGTGATCAAGATGGTGATGGCGATGCGGCACGGGGTGCTGCCGCGGACGTTGCACGTCGACGCGCCATCGTCGCAAGTGGACTGGTCGGCGGGTGCCGTGGAGCTGCTGACCGAGTCCCGCGAGTGGGTGGCCGACCGGCCGCGGCGGGCGGGTGTTTCGTCGTTCGGGGTCAGCGGCACCAACGCGCACGCGGTCCTGGAGCAGGCTTCGGAGGCTGTTCCGGAGCTGGTTGCCGGCGGTGTGGTGCCGTGGGTGATTTCGGGGCGCACCCCTGGTGCGTTGCAGGCACAGGCGGCCGCCTTGCTCGACCGGGCCGGGCTGCCGGCCGCGTCGGTCGGGGCGGCGCTGGTCTCCGCGCGGTCGCTGTTCCGGCACCGCGCGGTCGTGGTCGGCGACGATCTGGCCGGCGGCCTCACCGCGCTCGCCGAGGGTGCTCCCGCGGCCAACGTCATCACCGGTGCGGCGAACGAACCGGGCAAGGTCGCGCTGGTGTTCCCCGGCCAGGGCGCGCAGTGGGCCGGGATGGCGCTCGAACTCGCGGAGTCGTCGGAGGTCTTCTCGGCGCGCCTGGATGCATGCGCGATGGCCCTGGAGTCCTTTGTGGACTGGCGACTCCGTGAGGTGCTGGCCGACGCGGAGGCGTTGGGCCGGGTCGATGTGGTGCAGCCTGCGTTGTTCGCGGTGATGGTGTCGCTGGCGGAGCTGTGGCGGTCGTTCGGGGTGGTGCCGGACGCCGTCGTGGGGCACTCCCAGGGTGAGATCGCGGCTGCGGTTGTCTCGGGGGCGCTGTCGCTTGAGGACGGCGCTCGGGTGGTGGCGTTGCGGAGCAAGGCGATTCTGGCGCTGGCCGGTGGTGGCGGGATGGTGTCCGTCGCGGCCGCGTGGGACACCGTCGAGGAACGGCTGACCGAGGGCGTCTCGATCGCCGCCGTGAACGGACCCGCGGCCGTCGTGGTCTCCGGTACGCCGGAAGCCTTGGACGAGTTCATGACGGCCTGCCGCGCGGACGGCATCCGCGTGAAGCGCGTGCCGGTGGACTATGCGTCCCACTCGCCGCAGGTCGAGCAGCTCCGCGACGAACTCCTCGACGTCCTGGCGCCGGTGAACCCGCAGCCGGGGCACACGGCCTTCATCTCGACCGTGACCGGCGAGTGGAACGAAACCCCGGACGCCGAGTACTGGTACACCAACCTGCGCAGCACGGTCCGTCTCGACATCGCGATCGAGCGCCTGAAGTCCGAAGGCTTCGGCACGTTCATCGAAGCGTCACCGCACCCGGTCCTGACCATGGCGCTCGGGGACGACGTCGTCGCGCTGGGCTCCCTTCGCAAGAACGACGGTGGCCTCACCCGCTTCCACACCGCCCTCGCCGAAGCGCACGTCAACGGGGTCGCCGTCGACTGGACCCCGGCCTTCGCCGGTGCGCCCGCGGCCGACCTGCCGACCTACGCCTTCCAGCGCGAGCGGTACTGGCTCGACGTCCCGGAAGTAGAGCCGGTCCAGGCCGACCAGCGGTTCTGGGACGTCGTCGGCGACCAGGACGTCCCGGCCTTCGCGGGCGTCCTCGACGTCGCCGAAGACGCTGCGCTCGACGCCGTCCTGCCTGCCCTGGCGAAGTGGCGCGGCCGCCGCCACGACGAGACCACCACGGACTCCTGGCGCTACCGGATCGCCTGGCGCCCGATCGCCACCCCACCGGCTCGGCTCTCCGGCCGCTGGCTGGTCGTCGGGGACGACGGTGTCCGGGAGGTCCTGGCCGCGCACGGTGCCGAGATCGTCCAGGACGCCGAGGACCTGACCGGAGTGGTGGCCGTCCGGCCGGACGCCGCGACCGCCCTCGACCTGACCCGGCTCGACGCCCCGCTCTGGCTCCTCACCGACGCGGCGGTGGCCACCGGACCCGGCGACCGCGCGCCCGACCCGGCGCAGGCCCGCGTCTGGGGGCTCGGCCGGATCCACGGACTCGAGCACCCGACCCGCTGGGGTGGCCTGGTCGACCTGCCGCCGGTCCTCGACGAAGCCGCCGCCACGAAGCTGGCCGCCGTGCTGGCCGGGACCACCGGCGAAGACCAGGTTGCCTTGCGCACCTCCGGCGTCTTCGCCCGCCGGCTCGTGCCCGCCGCAACCGCGGAACCCGCGCGGCGCTGGCGGCCCGACGGCACCGTGCTCGTCACCGACGCCGACGGTCACGCGGCCGTCCGGCTCGCTCGCTGGCTGATCACCCGGGGTGCCACCCGGATCGTGCTCGCCGCGGCCGCCTTGCCCGGCGTCGAGACCCTGCACGGCGCCGAAGTGGTCGAGGCGCTCTGCGACGTCGCCGACCGTGACCAGCTCGCCGCGGTGCTCGAGGCCCACGGGCCGGTGCGGTCGGTGTTCCACGCCGCCGCCGTCACGGACCTGGCGCCCCTCGCCGACACCACCCCGGACCTCCTGGACCGCGCGTGCCGCGTCAAGGCGGACGCCGCCGACCACCTCGACGCGCTGCTCCCGGACGGCCTCGACGCCTTCGTCCTGTTCTCGTCCATCGCCGCTGTCGTCGGCAGCCGCGCCCACGGCGCCTACGCGGCGGCCAACGCCCACCTCGACGCGCTCGCCGAGCGCCGACGGGCCCGCGGCCAGGCCGCGACGTCGATCGCCTGGGGTGTCTGGGACGCCGACGAGGGCGTCGACCGGGACCGGCTGACGGCCGAAGGTGTCCCGCCGCTCGACCCCGACCTGGCGCTGACCGCGCTCGGCCGGGCCCTCGACCTCGACGACACGACCGTCGTCGTCGCCGACGTCGAATGGCCGCGGTTCGCCCCCGCCTTCGCCGCTGCCCGCCGCCGGCCGCTGCTCGCCGAGATCCCGGACGCCGCCGAGGAGACCGCACCCGAGCCGTCCGGATACGCCGCCCGGCTCGCCGGGCTGAGCGCGGCCGACACCCACCGCGTGCTGACCGACCTGGTCCGCGCGCAGGCCGCGGCCGTGCTGGGGCACCCTTCCCCGGCGGCCGTCGACGTCGGACGAGCCTTCTCCGAACTCGGCTTCGACTCGCTGACGGCGGTCGAGCTGCGCACCCGGCTGGCCGCCGCGACCGGCCTGCGGCTGCCCGCGACCCTGGTGTTCGACCACCCCACGGTCACCGTCCTCGCCGGGTTCCTCGGCGAGCTGTTCGGCACCGGGACGTCGGCCGAAGCCGCGGTGGCCGCGGGAATCGCCGCGGACGAGCCGATCGCCATCGTCGGCATCGGCTGCCGGTTCCCGGGCGGAGTCCGTTCGCCCGAGGACCTCTGGCGGCTGGTCGCCGCGGGCGGCGACGGCATCACGCCGTTCCCGGCCGACCGCGGCTGGGACCTCGACGAGATCTACGACCCCGAACCCGGCGCCACCGGCAAGAGTTACGCCCGCGAGGGTGGCTTCCTCGACGACACCACCCGCTTCGACCCCGGCTTCTTCGGGATCTCCCCGCGGGAGGCCCTCGCGATGGACCCGCAGCAGCGGCTGCTGCTCCAGACGTCGTGGGAGGCCTTCGAACGCGCCGGGCTCGACCCGGCTTCGGTGCGGGGCGAACGGATCGGCGTCTTCGCGGGGACCAACGGCCAGGACTACCCGGCCCTGCTCGAACGCTCGACCGAGTCCCTGGAAGGCCACGCGGGGGTCGGCAACGCGGCCAGCGTCGTCTCCGGGCGGCTGTCCTATGTGTTCGGTCTCGAAGGCCCGTCGCTGACCGTGGACACGGCGTGTTCGTCGTCGCTGGTGGCGTTGCACCTGGCGGTGCAGGCGCTGCGGCGTGGCGAGTGCTCGATGGCGTTGGCCGGCGGGGCCACCGTGATGGCGACCCCCGGCATGTTCGTCGACTTCAGCCTCCAGCGTGGCCTCGCCGCGGACGGCCGGTGCAAGGCCTTCGCCGACGCCGCGGACGGCGCCGGGTTCTCCGAAGGCGCGGGCATGCTGCTGGTGCAGCGGCTGTCGGACGCCCTGCGCGACGGCCGCCGGGTGCTGGCCGTGGTACGCGGCTCGGCGGTCAACTCCGATGGCGCGTCCAACGGCCTGACCGCGCCGAACGGACCGTCGCAGCAGCGCGTCATCCGCGCAGCCCTTGCGGACGCCGGGCTGACGCCGTCCGAAGTGGACACCGTCGAGGCGCACGGGACCGGCACGACGCTGGGCGACCCGATCGAAGCCCAGGCGCTCCTGGCCACCTACGGCCAAGAGCGGGACGAGCCGCTGTGGCTGGGCTCGGTGAAGTCCAACCTCGGGCACACCCAAGCCGCGGCCGGGGTCGCGGGCGTGATCAAGATGGTCATGGCGATGCGGCACGGCGTGCTGCCGCCGACGCTGCACGTGGACGCGCCATCGTCGCACGTGGACTGGTCGGCCGGTGCGGTCGAGCTGCTCACCGAGCCTCGGGAGTGGACGTCCCGGCGCCCGCGGCGGGCCGGGGTGTCGTCGTTCGGCATCTCGGGCACCAACGCCCACGCGATCCTCGAACAGGCGCCGGAAGCCGTGGCCGAGGAGCGCGAGCCGGTCTCCGGGCCGGTGCCGTGGGTGCTGTCCGGACGGACCGAAACCGCCCTGCGCGACCAGGCCGCCGCCCTCGCCGAGATCGACGGGCACCCGGCCGACGTCGGGTTCACGCTGGTCACGGCCCGGTCGCGGTTCCCGCACCGCGCGGTGGTGTTCGGCGCCGAGGCGCTGGCCGCCGTCGCCGAGGGGGTCCCCGCGGCGGACGCGGTCTCCGGGATCGCCGGAACACCCGGCAAGGTGGCGCTCGTCTTCCCCGGACAGGGTTCGCAGTGGCCCGGGATGGCGCTCGAACTGGCGGAGTCCTCCGCGGTGTTCGCGGCCCGGCTCGACGAGTGCGCGGCGGCCCTGTCGTCCTTTGTGGACTGGGAGCTGCGTGCCGTGCTGGCGGACGCGGAGGCGTTGGGCCGGGTCGATGTCGTGCAGCCCGCGTTGTTCGCGGTGATGGTGTCGCTGGCCGAGCTGTGGCGCTCGTTCGGCGTGGTCCCGGACGCGGTGGTCGGCCATTCGCAGGGTGAGATCGCGGCCGCGGTGGTGTCGGGTGCGCTCTCCCTGGACGACGGCGCGCGGGTGGTGGCCCTGCGCAGCCGGGCGATCCTGGCGCTGGCCGGCCGCGGCGGGATGGTGTCGGTGGCCGCGCCGCTGTCCGCCGTCGAGGAGCGGCTGACCGAGGGGATCTCGATCGCGGCGGTGAACGGCCCGGCCGCGGTGGTCGTGTCCGGCGAGCCGGCCGCCCTCGACGAGCTGATCGCGGCGTGCACCGCCGACGGCATCCGGGCCAAGCGCGTGCCGGTCGACTACGCCTCGCACTCGGCGCAGGTCGAGCACCTGCACGAGGAACTCCTCGACGTACTTGCCCCGATCACGCCGCGAACGGGGGAGACGGCGTTCTTCTCGACGGTGACCGGCGAGTGGGCCGACGGTGCTCTCGACGCCGGGTACTGGTACCGGAACCTCCGCGGCACAGTGCGGCTGGACATCGCCGTCGAGCGGTTGAAGAACGACGGGTTCGGGACGTTCGTCGAGGCGTCCCCGCATCCGGTGCTGACCATGGCCCTCGGGGACGACGTCCTCGCCGTGGGCTCGCTGCGAAGGGACGACGGCGGGCTCACCCGCTTCTACACCGCCTTGGCCGAAGCGCACGTCAACGGCGTCGACGTCGACTGGACCCCGGCGTTCCCCGGCGCCCGGTTCACCGACATCCCCACCTACCCGTTCCAGCAGGAGCGGTACTGGCCGCAGTGGACCGCGGTCACGGCGGGGGACGCTGGCGGGCTCGGCCTCACCGACGTCGGGCATCCGCTGCTCGGCGCGGCCGTGACCGTCGCGGGCACCGGCACCACCCTGCTCACCGGGCGGCTTTCCCTGAGCACCCAGCCGTGGCTCGCCGACCACGCGGTCGGCGACACCGTGCTGCTGCCGGGCACCGCGTTCGTCGAGCTGGCCGTGCAGGCGGGCGACCAGGCCGGCTGCGAGACCGTCGAAGAGCTGACCCTGCAGGCGCCCCTGGTGCTGCCCCGCCGTGGCGGCGTCGCCGTCCAGCTCCGGGTCGAGACCGCTGACGAAACCGGCCGTCGCGCGCTGACCGTCCATTCGCGACCCGGCGACGACCTCGAGTGGACCCAGCACGCCGAAGGCGTCCTGGCCACCGGTGTCGAGCCGGGCACGGCGCTCACCGCGTGGCCGCCGCCGGGCGCGGAACCGCTGCCCGTCGACGGTCACTACGACACCCTGGCCGGCCACGGCTACCGCTACGGCCCGGCGTTCCGAGGTCTGCGTGCGGCCTGGCGGCACGGCGACGACCTCTACGCCGAGGTCGTCCTGCCCGACGAGCAGCGCGCCGAAGCGGCTCGGTACGGCCTGCATCCGGCCCTGCTCGACGCGGCCCTGCACCCGATCGGCCTGACCAGCGCCCAGGCCGGCGCCCGGCTGCCGTTCGCGTGGACCGGCGTCCGGCTGTACGCCACCGGCGCGACCACCCTGCGGGTCCGGCTCGGAGCACTCGGCGCGGACGGCGTCTCGGTCGCCGTCGCCGACGAAACCGGGGCACCGGTCGCCGAAGCGGAATCCCTGGTCATGCGGCCGATTTCGGCCGGTCAGCTGGCCGCCGCGGCGGACCACGACGGGCTCTTCACGATGACGTGGCAGCGCCTGGACGCCGAGCCGGCCGCCCCGGCGGTGCCGCTGGGCGAGTCCGGGCCGGTCGTCTACACCGAGTGCCGGGGCGACGCGACGGCGGCCACGCTCGAGACCCTGCAGGACTTCCTGAGCGGAGCCGGGCGGCTGGTCCTGGTCACCGAGTCGGCCATCGGGGAGGCGCCCGCCGACCCCGCCGCCGCGGCCGTCTGGGGCCTCGTGCGTTCGGCGCAGTCGGAGCACCCGGACCGGTTCGTCCTCCTCGACGTCGACACGACCGAGAACCTCGCCACCTGGGCCGGGGTGGCCGCCGCGTCCGGCGAGCCGCAGCTGGCGGTGCGCGGCGGCGAACTCCACGTGCCGCGCCTGGCGCGGGCGACTCCGCCGCCGCGGGAGCACGCCTGGAACCCGGACGGGACCGTCCTGATCACCGGCGCGAGCGGCGTGCTCGGCGGGCTGCTCGCGCGGCACCTGGTGACCGTCCACGGCGTCCGGCACCTGCTGCTGCTCAGCCGCAGCGCTCCCGACCTCGGCGGGCTGACCGACGCATCCGTCACCGTGGTCGCCTGCGACGTCGCCGACCGGGCCGCCCTCGAAGACGCCTTGGCGACGATCCCCGCCGAGCACCCGCTGACCGCGGTGGTGCACGCCGCGGGCGCGCTCGACGACGGCGTCCTCGAAGCACTGACCTCGGAGCGGCTCGACGCGGTGCTGCGGCCCAAGGCGGTCGCCGCGCGGCACCTGCACGAGCTGACCGAGCACCTGGACCTCGACGCCTTCGTCCTCTTCTCCTCCTTCGCGGCGACGATGGGCGGCGCGGGCCAGGCGGGCTACTCCGCGGCCAACGCCTACCTCGACGCGCTCGCCCAGCACCGCCACGGCCGCGGCCTGCCCGCGACCTCGCTCGCGTGGGGACTGTGGGAGGCGCGCAGCGGCCTGACCGCGCATCTCGGCGACGACGACGTGTCACGCCTCGGCCGGTCCGGCGTCCGCGCCCTGCCGACCGACCGCGCGCTGCGGCTGTTCGACCTCGCCCTCGGGTCGGGCGAGCCCCTGCTCATGCCGGTCGCCCTGGACCTCGCCGCCTGGCGCGCCCGCGCGGACGTCCCGCCGCTGTTGCGCGGGCTGATCAGGACATCCGGACGGCGGGCCGTGCGCGACGGCGTCCCGGCCGGACCCGGGCTGGCCGAACGGCTGGCCGGGCTGCCGGAAGCCGAGCAGCTCCGGGTCGTCGACGAGGTCGTGCGCGCCCAGGTGGCGGCGGTCCTCGGATATGCCTCGGGCCACGCCGTCGAGGCCGGGCGCGGCTTCCTCGACCTCGGGTTCGACTCGCTGACCGCGCTGGAACTGCGCAACCGCCTCAACGCGGTGACCGGGCTGCGGCTGCCCGCCACGCTGATCTTCGACTACCCGAACCCGGACGCGCTCACCAAGCACCTGTGCGCCGAGCTGCCCGCGGACGGCGCGAAGGCCGTCCTGCCGGTCCACGCCGAGCTGGACCGGCTGGCCGCGGTGCTCGCCGCGACCGAAACCGAGGCCGGCGAACGCGACCTGATCACCGAGCGACTGCGCGGGCTGCTGGCCCGGTGGACCGCGACCGACGAGCGCCGGGCGGACTCCGGCACGGAACTGGCCGACGCCACCGCCGAGGAGATCTTCGACCTCCTGGACGACGAACTGGGGATGTCCTGAATGTCGAACGAACAGAAGCTCCTGGACTACCTCAAGCGCGCCACGGCCGACCTGCGCGAAGCCCGCCGCCGCCTGCAGGAGAACGAGGACCGCGCGCAGGAGCCGGTCGCGATCGTCGGCATGAGCTGCCGCTTCCCCGGCGGGGTCCGCACCCCCGAACAGCTGTGGGAACTCGTCGAAGCGGGGGAGGACGCGGTCGGGGCGTTCCCGGCCGACCGGGGCTGGGACCTCGACGCGCTGTACGACGCCGACCCCGGCAGCGCGGGCACCAGCTACACCCGGGAGGGCGCGTTCCTGCACGACGCGGCGGACTTCGACGCCGGCTTCTTCGGGATCTCCCCGCGGGAAGCCCTGGCGATGGACCCGCAGCAGCGGCTCCTGCTGGAGACGTCGTGGGAAGCCTTCGAGCGCGCCGGCATCGACCCGACGTCCGTGCGCGGCTCGAAGGTGGGCGTCTACACGGGGGTCATGTATTCCGACTACGCGGCCCGGCTGCTGCTCGCGCCCGAGGTGTTCGCGGAGTTCGAGGCCTTCCTCGGCAACGGCAGCGCGGGCAGTGTCGCCTCCGGCCGGATCGCCTACACCCTCGGCCTGGAAGGCCCGGCCGTCACGATCGACACGGCGTGTTCGTCGTCGCTCGTGGCGTTGCACCTGGCCTGCCAGGCCGTCCGGCTCGGCGACTGCTCGCTCGCGCTGGCCGGCGGGGTCACGGTGATGGCCACGCCGGGCACGTTCACCGCCTTCAGCCGTCAGCGCGGCCTGGCCGCCGACGGCCGCTGCAAGCCTTTCGCCGACGCGGCCGACGGCACCGGCTGGGGCGAGGGCGCCGGGATGCTGCTCGTCGAACGCCTTTCTGACGCGCGTCGCCACGGGCACCCGGTGCTCGCCGTCGTCCGCGGTTCCTCCGTCAACCAGGACGGCGCGAGCAGCGGCCTGACCGCGCCGAACGGGCCGGCGCAGCAGCGGGTCATCCGGGCCGCACTGGCGAACGCCGGTCTGTCCACTTCGGATGTCGACGCGGTGGAGGCCCACGGCACCGGAACGACGCTGGGCGACCCGATCGAGGCGCAGGCGCTGCTGGCCACCTACGGCCGCGGTCGTGCGGCGGACCGGCCGCTGCTGCTCGGTTCGGTCAAGTCGAACCTCGGGCACACGCAGGCCGCCGCCGGGGTGGCCGGGGTGATCAAGTCCGTCCAGGCCCTGCGGCGGGGCGTCCTGCCGCGGTCGCTGCACATCGACGCGCCTTCGTCCCAAGTGGACTGGGACGCCGGGGAAGTGCGGCTGCTGACCGAGGCGACGCCGTGGCCGGAGACCGGGCGGCCGCGACGGATCGGCGTCTCGTCGTTCGGCGTCAGCGGGACGAACGCGCACGTGATCCTGGAGCAGGTTCCCGCCGGATCCGCTCCGCCGCCGCGCGTGGCTTCGGGGCCGGTGCCGTGGGTGTTGTCGGCGGATTCCCCGGAGGCGTTGCGCGGGCAGGCGGCTGCGCTGCTTGCGCACGACGGTGATCCGGTCGACGTCGGGTACTCGCTGGTGAAGGCGCGGGCGTTGCTGAGCCATCGGGCGGTGGTCGTCGGCGCGGGCGGCCTCGCTGCGCTGGCTTCGGGCTCGCCGAGTCCCGATGTGGTCACCGGGGAGGCGTCGGCCTGCGGCAAGGTGGCCCTGGTCTTCCCGGGGCAGGGTTCGCAGTGGGCCGGGATGGCGCTGGAGCTGGCGTCGTCGTCGCCGGTGTTCGCTGCGCGTCTCGACGAGTGCGCGGTGGCACTATCGTCCTTTGTGGACTGGTCACTGCAGGAGGTCTTGGCCGATGCGGAGGCGTTGAGCCGGGTCGACGTGGTGCAGCCTGCGTTGTTCGCGGTGATGGTGTCGTTGGCGGAGCTGTGGCGGTCGTTCGGGGTTGTTCCGGATGCGGTGGTCGGTCACTCGCAGGGTGAGATCGCGGCCGCGGTCGTCTCGGGGGCATTGTCGCTTGAGGACGGCGCTCGCGTGGTGGCGTTGCGGAGCAGGGCGATTCTTGCGCTGGCCGGTCGCGGTGGCATGGTCTCGGTGGCGGCGCCCTGGGAGACGGTCGAAGCGCGGCTGACCGATGGGCTTTCGATCGCCGCGGTGAACGGTCCCGCCGCGGTGGTGGTTTCCGGTTCGCCCGCCGGGCTGGACGCTTTTGCCGCGGCCTGCGAGGCCGAGGGGATCCGGGCCAAGCGGGTGCCGGTGGACTACGCGTCCCACTCGGCGCAGGTCGAGCAGGTGCGCGACGAGATCCTTGACGTGCTCGCCCCCATCGCTCCGCGACGGCCCGGGACGGCGTTCATGTCCACCGTGACCGGCGAGTGGGCCGAAGCGCTGGACGCCGGGTACTGGTACACCAACCTGCGCAGCACCGTCCGCTTGGACATCGCCGTCGAGCGGTTGAAGAGCGAGGGCTTCGGGACGTTCATCGAAGCGTCGCCGCATCCGGTGCTGACGATGGCCCTCGGCGAGGACGTCGTCACGCTCGGCTCGCTACGCCGGGACGACGGTGGGCTGAGCCGTTTCCACACGTCGCTCGCCTCGGCGCACGTGGCCGGGGTGGCGGTCGACTGGACGCCGGCTTTCCCGGACGGCCGGATCGCCGACCTCCCGACCTATGCGTTCCAGCGCAAGCGCTACTGGCTCGACGCGCCTCGCCAGGAGGTGTCGGCGGACCCGGCGGACGCCCGCTTCTGGGCGGCGGTCGACGGCGGTGACCTGGGCGCGCTGGCGGAGCTGCTCGACGTCCCCGCGGAGACGTCGTTCGCCGAGCTGCTCCCCGCCATCGCCCGCTGGCGTCGGCTGCGCCAGGAGAGGTCCACTGTGGACTCCTGGCGGTACCGGGTGGAGTGGAAGCCGCTGCCCGAGCCGGAGGCGGGTGTGCTGTCGGGACGCTGGGTGGTGGTCGTCCCGCCCGGAGCGGACGCCGCGGAGATGACAAGCTGCCTCACGGCCGCCGGCGCGGAGCCGGTGGTGCTCGAATGGCCGGGTGATGGTTCCGCGAACAACGATTTCTCCGATGCCGCCGGCGTCATTTCGCTTCTCCCCGATGCCCCCGACACCCTCCTCCTCGCCCAGGCCCTCGACGGCACCACCGCGCCCCTCTGGCTCCTGACCCGCAACGCCGTCACCGCCCTCCCCGGCGACCGAGCCCCTGCCGCCGATCCCGCGCAGATCTGGGCCCTCGGCCGCGTCATCGGGCTCGAACACCCCGAACGCTGGGGCGGCCTTGTCGACCTCCCCGCCACCCTCGAACCCCGGGCCAAGAGGCGCCTGGCCGCCGTCCTCGCCGGGCTCGACCACGAAGACCAGGTCGCCGTCCGGGCCTCCGGGCTCTTCGCGCGCCGGCTCGCGCACGCACCCTCGGCCGAACCCGTCCACCGCTGGCGGCCCGAAGGCACCGTCCTCGTCACCGGCGGGACCGGCGCGCTCGGCGGGCACGTCGCCCGGTGGCTGGCCCGGTCCGGCGCCGAGCACCTCGTCCTCGTCAGCCGCCGCGGCGCCGACGCTCCCGGTGCCGCCGAGCTCCAAGCCGAGCTGGCCTGCCGGGTCACCTTCGTCGCTTGCGACCTCGCCGACCGGGACGCCGTCGCCGCGCTCGTCCGCGACCACCACGACATCCGCGCGGTCGTCCACACCGCCGGTCTGCCGCAAGCCGCAACCATCGCCGACACCAGCGTGGCGGACTTCGCCGAAGTCCTCGCGGCCAAGGCCGCCGGCGCCGACCACCTCGACGAGCTCCTCGGCGACGACCTCGACGCCTTCGTCCTCTTCTCCTCCAACGCCGGTGTCTGGGGCAGTGCCGGCCAAGGCGCCTACGCCGCCGCCAACGCGCACCTCGACGCACTCGCCGCTCGGCGACGCGCCGCCGGGCGGAAAGCCACCTCCGTGGCCTGGGGGTCCTGGGCCGGCGACGGCATGGCGGGCAGCGCCGAAGCGAAGGACCACCTGCGCCGCCGCGGCCTGCGGGAGATGGCCCCGGACCGCGCCATCGCCGCCCTCCAGCACGCCTTGGACGCCGACGAGACCTTCGTGGCCGTCGCCGACATGGACTGGCCGCGGTTCGCCGCCGGGTTCACCGCCGCCCGACGGCGTCCGCTCATCGAGGACCTGCCGGAAGTCCGCGTCGAGGAGGTCGTCACCGAGGTCGGGACCGGCCTCGCCGAAGCGATCCGGACGCTCGGCCCGCGGGAGGCCGCGCACCACGTCCTCGACCTGGTCCGCGGCCAGGCCGCCGCCGTGCTGGGGCACGACTCCGGCGCGGCCGTCCCCGCCGACCGGGCCTTCCGCGAACTCGGCTTCGACTCGCTGACCGCGGTCGAACTCCGCAACCGGCTGACCGCCGCGACCGGCGTCCGCCTCCCCTCGACCGTCGTCTTCGACCACCCGCACCCGCGCGCCCTGGCCGGTCACCTCCTGCGCGAGGTGACCGGAACCGAACCGGCCGCCACGACCGCCACGGCCACCGCGTCCGACGAGCCGATCGCCATCGTCGCCATGGGCTGCCGCTACCCGGGGGACGTGGCCTCGCCCGAGGACCTGTGGCGCCTGCTGGCCGACGGCGCGGACGGCGTCGGCCCGTTCCCCGCCGACCGCGGTTGGGACCTGGCCGCGCTCTACGACCCGGACCCGGCGAACCTCGGCACCAGCTACACCCGCGAGGGCGGGTTCGTGACCACGGCCGCGCAGTTCGACGCCGGGTTCTTCGGCATCTCCCCGCGCGAAGCCCTGGCCATGGACCCGCAGCAACGCGTCCTGCTGGAGACGTCGTGGGAGGTCTTCGAGCGCGCGGGCCTCGACCCGGAGTCGTTGCGCGGCAGCGGAACCGGTGTGTTCGTCGGCGCGACGTCCTCCGGCTACGGGGTCGGCGCGCGTGACGAGTCCGGCGGCTCCGAAGGCTACCTGCTGACCGGCAGCGCCCCGGCCGTCGTCTCCGGCCGGCTGTCCTACACGTTCGGCCTGGAGGGCCCGGCCGTCACCGTCGACACGGCGTGCTCGTCGTCGCTGGTCGCGCTGCACCTGGCGTGCCAGTCGCTGCGGCAGGGCGAGTGCTCGATGGCCCTCGCGGGCGGCGTCACCGTGATGGCGCACCCGGCGGCGTTCGTCGAATTCAGCCGCCAGCGCGGCCTCGCCGAGGACGGTCGCTGCAAGTCCTTCGCCGACGCCGCCGACGGCACCGGCTGGAGCGAAGGCGTCGGCCTGGTGCTGCTGGAGAAGCTGTCGGACGCCCGGCGCCACGGCCACCCGATCCTCGCGGTGGTCCGCGGCTCGGCGGTGAACCAGGACGGGGCCTCCAACGGGCTCAGCGCCCCGAACGGCCCGTCACAGCAACGGGTGATCCGGGCGGCGCTGGCGAACGCCGGCCTGCGACCGTCCGATGTGGACGTCGTGGAGGCGCACGGCACCGGCACCCGGCTCGGCGACCCGATCGAGGCCCAGGCGCTGCTGGCGACGTACGGCCAGGACCGCGACCGGCCGCTGTGGCTCGGCTCGCTGAAGTCCAACATCGGGCACACGCAGTCGGCCTCGGGCGTGGCCGGGGTGATCAAGATGGTGCTCGCCATGCGGCACGGCGTCCTGCCGCGCACACTGCACGTCGACACCCCCTCGTCGCAAGTGGACTGGTCGGCGGGTGCGGTGGAACTGCTCACCGAGGAACGCGAGTGGGCGTCCGACGGCCCGCGCCGCGCCGCGGTCTCGGCGTTCGGCGTGAGCGGGACCAACGCGCACGTGGTCCTCGAACAAGCCGAACCGGTCGCGGTCCCGCCGGCCGGCCCGGACGCGACGCCGCCGCTCGTCCCGCTGTCGGCCCGGAGTGTCCCGGCGTTGCGTGCCCAAGCCGGCCGGCTCCGGGGAACCGGGCTGACGCCGCAGGACCTCGCTTACTCCCTGACGTTCACCCGCGCCACGCACGATCACCGCGCGGTCCTCGTCGCGAGCGGCGACGAGCTCGACCGGGCCCTGGAGGTGCTCGCCGACGGTGGCACCGACGCGGCCGTGGTCACCGGCACGGCCGACCGGGACGCCCTGCTGGCGGTGCTGTTCACCGGCCAGGGCGCCCAGCGGGTCGGGATGGGCCGAGGTCTCCATGACCGCTTCCCGGTGTACGCCGAAGCGTTCGACGCGGTGCTCGCGCACTTCGGTCCGGAGCTGCGGGAGGCCTTCGAGGATGCGTCGCTGCTGGATCGCACCGAGTTCACCCAGCCCGCGTTGTTCGCGGTCGAGGTGGCGTTGTTCCGGCTGGCCGAGTCGTTCGGTGTGCGGCCGGATTTCGTGGCCGGGCATTCGATCGGGGAGATTTCGGCGGCGCACGTGGCCGGTGTGCTGTCCCTGGAGGACGCTTGCCGCCTGGTTGCTGCCCGCGCGTCGCTGATGCAGGCGCTCCCGGCCGGCGGCGCGATGGTGTCGATCGCCGCTCCGGAGTCCGCGATCACCCTGACCGAAGGTGTCTCCATCGCGGCGGTCAACGGCCCCGAGTCGGTGGTGATCTCCGGCGAGGAGGCCGCGGTCTTGGCCATCGCGGCGAAGTTCCCGAAGACCAAGCGGCTGACCGTGAGTCACGCGTTCCACTCGCCGCTGATGGATCCGATGCTCGACGATTTCCGTGCGGTCGCCGAGACGCTGACGTATCACCCGGCGCGGATACCGGTGCTCTCGAATGTGAGCGGTGCTCTCGCTTCGTCGTTCACGGCGGACTACTGGGTGCGGCACGTGCGCGAGGCGGTCCGGTTCGCCGACGGAGTGTCCACTTTGGCGGCGGCCGGCGTCGGGGTGTTGCTGGAACTGGGGCCCGACGGGGTGCTCAGCTCGATGGTCCCGGGTACCGCGATCCCCGCCCTCCGCCGCGACCGCGACGAGGAACGCACCTTCTTCACCGCGCTGGCCCGACTGCACGTCCACGGCGTCGACCTGGACTGGGAGAGCCTGTACGCCGGTTCGGCCGGGCGGGCCGTCGCGTTGCCGACGTACCCCTTCGAACACCGGCGGTACTGGCTCGAGCCCGCCCGTCCGGAGCCCGCCACCGACACTGCGGACGCCGAGTTCTGGGCCGCCGTCGAGCGCGGTGACCTGGCCCGCGACCTCGCCGTCGACGAAGACCTCGCCGACGCCATCCAGCCCGCGCTCCAGGCCTGGCGGACCCGCCACCGCGAAGCGAGCACCGTCGAATCGTGGCGCTACCGCGTCGCCTGGCGGCCGCACCCGATCGCGGCCGCACGGCTGTCCGGCACCTGGCTGCTCATCGGTACCGCGCCCGCGGGGATCGCGGAAAGCCTGGCCGAACGGGGTGCGGAGGTCCGCACCGTGCCGCTCGAACGCCTGGGTGAGGTGCAAGACATCGCCGGAGCGCTCGCCTTCCCGGCCGACCTGGCCGAAGCCCTCACTGTGCTGCAGGCCGACCTGCCCGGGCCGCTCTGGCTCGGCACCACGGGAGCCGTGCGCACCGGCCGGTCCGACGTCGCGCCCGAGCCGGCTCTCGCGCAGGTCTGGGGCCTCGGCCGGGTCGCCGCGCTCGAACTCACCGGCCGCGAAATCGGGCTCCTGGACCTCCCGGCCACCCTCGACGACCGCGGCCACGACCGGCTCGCCGCCCTCCTGGCCGCGGGCACCGGCGAAGACCAGGTGGCCCTGCGGGCGTCCGGCGCGTTCGTGCCCCGGCTCGTCCGCGCCCCGGCGGACGCCACCCCCGGCACCTGGCGACCCGAGGGCACCGTCCTGATCACCGGCGGCACCGGAGCACTGGGCGGCGCGCTCGCCCGGACCCTGGCCGCCCGCGGCACCCGGGACTTGCTGCTGCTGAGCCGGCGCGGCCCGGACGCCCCCGGCGCGGACAACCTCGCGACCCAGCTGCGTGACCTCGGCGCCGACCCGGAAATCGTCGCCTGCGACGTCACCGACCGCGCAGCACTGGCCGAAGTCCTGGATGGACGGAACGTGACCGCGGTCTTCCACGCCGCCGGGTACGGCCGGTTCACACCGATCACCGATTCTTCCACGACGGACTTCGCCGAGGTGGTCGGCGCCAAAGTGGACGGTGCCGTCCACCTCGACGAACTCCTCGGTGACCTTGAGGCCTTCGTGCTCTTCTCCTCCATCGCCGGAGTTTGGGGCAGCGGCCACCAAGGCGCCTACGCGGCGGCCAATGCGCACCTCGACGCCCTCGCGGAACGCCGTCGCGCCACCGGACGCGCCGGGACGTCGGTCGCCTGGGGTCCCTGGGCGGGCGCCGGCATGGGCGCCTCCGAAGAGGGCGACGAACTGCTTCGCCGTCGCGGTCTGCTCCCGCTCGACCCGGACCTCGGGATGCGCGCGCTCCTGCAGGCCGTCGAGCTGAACGAGACCACCGTCGTCGTCGCCGACGTCGACTGGGCGAAGTTCGCGCCGTCGTACGCGGCGGCCCGGCCCCGGCCGCTGATGAGCGAGCTGCCCGAGTTCACCGTCGACGAGAACGCCGGTGAGCGCGGCACGGCCGAGCTGACCACCCGCCTGGCCGCGCTGCCCGGCCTCGAACGCCGTCGCGTGCTCCTGGACGTCGTGCGCGTCCGCGCCGCGACGGTCCTCGGCCACGACGGCGCCGAGGCCATCGAGCCCGCGCGGCCCTTCAAGGACCTGGGCTTCGACTCGCTCACCGCCGTCGAGCTGCGCAACGGCCTCGCCGCCGAAACCGGCCTCACCCTGCCTTCGACGCTCGTGTTCGACCACCCGACCCCGGCGGACCTGACCGATCGCCTGCTGGCGGAGATCTTCGGCGCCGGCACCCCGGACCTGCCGACAGCCGTGGCTGCCGTCGACGACGACCCGATCGCAATCATCGCCATGAGCTGCCGCTACCCGGGCGGGGTCCGCTCGCCGGAAGACCTCTGGCGCCTGGTCGGCGAAGGCGGCGACGGCATCGCCCCGTTCCCCGCCGACCGCGGCTGGGACGTCGGCGCGCTGTACGACCCGGACCCGGGCAAGAGCGGCCGCAGCTACGCCCGGGAGGGCGGTTTCCTCGACGGTGTCACGGAGTTCGACGCCGGGTTCTTCGGGATTTCGCCCCGCGAAGCCCTCGCGATGGACCCGCAGCAGCGGCTGCTGCTGGAGACGTCGTGGGAGCTGTTCGAGCGCGCGGGCATCGACCCGCACGCGCTGCGCGGCACGAAGACGGGGGTGTTCGCCGGCACCAACGGCCAGGACTACGTCACCCTGCTCGGGGCGGCCGACGGCGTCGAGGGCCATCTGCTGACCGGGAACACCACCAGCGTCATCGCCGGGCGCGTCTCCTACACCTTCGGGCTGGAAGGGCCGTCGGTCGCGGTCGACACCGCGTGTTCGTCGTCGCTGGTCGCGCTGCACCTCGCCTGCCAGTCGCTCCGGCAGGGCGAGTCCACGATGGCCGTCGCCGGCGGGGTCACGGTCATGTCGACGCCGGGGGCGTTCGTCGAGTTCAGCCGGCAGCGCGGACTGGCCCCCGACGGCCGGTGCAAGCCGTTCGCCGAGGCGGCCGACGGCACCGGCTGGGCCGAAGGGGCGGGCTTGCTCCTGCTGGAACGCCTGTCGGACGCGCGGCGCAACGGCCACGAAGTCCTGGCACTCGTCCGCGGTTCGGCGGTCAACTCCGATGGTGCGTCGAACGGCCTGACCGCGCCGAACGGTCCCTCACAGCAACGCGTGATCCGCGCGGCACTGGCCGACGCCGGACTCACACCGTCCGATGTGGACGTCGTCGAGGCACACGGCACCGGGACCACGCTGGGCGACCCGATCGAGGCGCAGGCCGTGCTGGCCACCTACGGCCAGGACCGCGACACCCCGCTGTGGCTGGGTTCGGTGAAGTCCAACATCGGCCACACGCAGGCCGCGGCCGGAGCCGCCGGGATCATCAAGATGGTCATGGCCATGCGCCACGGCGTGCTGCCGAAGTCCCTCCACGTCGACGCACCGACGTCCCATGTGGACTGGTCGGCGGGTGCGGTCGAGCTGCTCACCGAGGCCCGCGAATGGCCCGCCGACCGGCCGCGCCGGGCCGGGATCTCCTCGTTCGGCATCTCCGGCACCAACGCGCACACCATCATCGAGCAGGCCGAACCCGCTCCCGAAACCGTCGCGGCCGAGGTCACGGGGTTGGTGCCGTGGCCGGTCTCGGGCCGGTCGGTCGCCGCACTGCGCGCCCAGGCCGCCCTCCTGTCCGAAGTGGACACGCGTCCGGCCGACGTCGGATTCTCCTTGACCACCGGCCGGGCGGCCCTGGACCACCGTGCCGTCGTGCTCGGGACGACGGCCGAGGACTTCCGGACCGGCCTGGCCGCGCTCGCCGGCGGCACGCCCGCGCCCGAGGTCGTCCAGGGCGAGGCGGCCACCGGCCCGCTCGCCGTGCTGTTCACCGGGCAGGGCGCCCAGCGCGCCGGGATGGGCCGGGAACTCTACGACCGGTTCGCGGTCTACGCCGACGCGTTCGACGAGGCCTGCGCGCACCTCGACCCGCACCTGGACCACTCGCTGCGCGACGTCGTCTTCGCCGAGCCGGGCGACGAGAAGCAGCTGGACCGGACGGCCTGCACCCAGCCCGCGCTGTTCGCCGTCGAGCTGGCCCTGTTCCGGCTGGCCGAGAGCTGGGGGGTGCGGCCGGACCACCTCGCCGGCCACTCGATCGGCGAGCTGGTCGCGGCGCACGTCGCCGGGGTGCTGTCGCTGGCCGACGCCGCCGAGCTGGTCGCCGCCCGCGGCCGCCTGATGGAAGCCCTGCCGGACGGCGGGGCGATGGTTTCGCTGCGCGCCGGCGAGGAGGCCGTGGCCGCCGAGGTGGCCAAGACCGGCGGCCGGGCCGGCATCGCGGCGGTCAACGGGCCCGGCTCGGTCGTCGTCTCCGGCGACAAGGACGTCGTGCTGGAGCTGGCCGCCGGGTTCGCGGCGGCCGGGGTGCGGACCAAGCGGCTCAAGGTGAGCCACGCGTTCCACTCGCCGCGGATGGACGCGATGCTCGACGACTTCGCCGCGGTCGCGCGGCGGCTGACCTACCACCCGGCCGAACGGGCCGTGGTCTCCACGGTGACCGGGCAGCTCGCCGGTCCGGAGTTGTCCACATCGGACTATTGGGTGCGGCAGGTGCGGGCGTCGGTGCGGTTCGCCGACGCCGTCGCCACCCTGGCCGGCCTGGGCGTCCGGACGTTCCTCGAAGCCGGACCGGACGCCGTGCTCAGCGCCATGGCCGCCGACTGCCTCGGCGAGGACGTCGTGGCCGTGCCGCTGCTGCGCCGCGACCGGCCGGAGGAGCGCACGTTCGCCACCGCGCTCGCCGGGCTGTGGGTCCGCGGCGTCCCGGTCGACCTCTCGGCCGCGTTCCCCGGTGCCCGCCGCGTCCCGCTGCCGACGTACGCCTTCCAGCACCGCCGCTACTGGCCCGAGGTTTCGGCGCGCGCCGGGGACGTCGGGGCGGCCGGGCTCACCGACGCGGCACACCCGCTGCTGGCCGCGACCCTGCCGCTGGCCGGGGGCGACGGTGTCGTCCTCACCGGGCGGCTGTCCCTGGCGACCCAACCGTGGCTCGCCGACCACGCGGTCCTCGGCACGGTTCTGCTGCCCGGCACCGCGTTCGTCGAGCTGGCGATCCGCGCCGGTGACCAGGCCGGGTGCCCGGTGGTCGAGGAACTGACCCTCGCCGCGCCGCTCGTGCTGCGCGAGCAGGACGCCGTCGCGATCCAGGTGGCGGTCGCCGGCCCGGACGACGACGGCCGTCGCGAACTGACGATCCACTCGCGTCCGGAGGGCCGCGACGACTGGACCGCGCACGCCGCAGGCGTCCTCGCACCGGCAGCCACGGCACAACCGGCCTCCTGGGCCGAATGGCCGCCCACCGGAGCGGAACCCATTGCGGTCACCGGCTTCTACGAGACTCTCGCGGCGTCCGGGTTCGGCTACGGACCTGCCTTCCGCGGCCTGCGCGCAGCCTGGCGCCTCGGCGAGGAGATCTACGCCGAGGTCGCGCTGCCGGAGCCGCAGGCGAGCGGGTTCGGCCTGCACCCGGCTCTGCTGGACGCCGCGCTGCACGCCCTGGGCCTGCGCGGCGGCGGCACCGGTCCGCGGCTGCCGTTCGCCTGGACCGGCGTCACCCTGCACGCCACCGGCGCCACCGCGCTGCGGGTGCGGCTGCGGCCGGGTGCCGGGGACGCGGTGGCCGTCGACGTCGCCGACACGACCGGCGCCCCGGTCGCTTCGGTGGCCGCGCTCGTCCTGCGTCCGGTGTCGGCCGAGCAGTTGCACGGGCCGGACAGCGACGCGCTGTTCCAGGTCGAGTGGACGCCGGTTCCGGTGCCGGACACCCCGGGCGGCCGGTACGCGGTCGTCGGCCCGGACCCGCTCGGCCTGGCGGCCGGGCTCGCCTCGGCCGGGGTCGTCGAGTCCTGTGTGGACCTCGCGGAACTCGGTCGCCGCACCGAAGAAAGCGGCGAAGAACCGCAGTACGTGTTTTCCGCGATCCGGCACTCGACGCAGCCGCGCGAGCGGGCCGCCTTCGCGCTCGAGCTGGTCCGGGAGTGGCTGGCCGACGAGCGGTTCACCACCGCCCGGCTGGTCCTGGTGACCCGCGGCGCGGTCGGTGCCGCCGACGGCGACCGCGTCCCCGACCTCACCGCCGCGCCCGTGTGGGGCCTGCTGCGGTCGGCGCAGTTCGAGAACCCCGGCCGGCTCGTCCTGGTCGACCTCGACGACGAAGACCCGCGCTCGGCGGCGCTGCTCGGCGCGGTCGCTTCCGGGGAGCCCCAGCTCGCGCTGCGGGACGGCCGCGCACTGGCCGCACGGCTCGTGCGCGCCGGCACCGGCACCCTGCTCCAGCCGCCCGAAGGCAACTGGCGGCTCGACAGCACCGGCCGCGGCACCCTGCAGAACCTCGCGCTCGTCCCGAACCCGCTGCCGGAAACCCTCGGACCGGGCACGGTCCGGGTGGCCATCCGCGCCGCCGGGATGAACTTCCGCGACGTCCTCATCGGCCTCGGCATGTACCCGGGCGAGCCGCTCATGGGTATCGAAGGCGCCGGCGTCGTCCTCGAATGCGGCGAAGGCGTCACCGGGCTGGCCCCCGGCGACAAGGTGATGGGCTTCTTCCCCGGCTCCTTCGGTCCGCGTTCGGTCGCCGACCAGCGGATGCTCGCGAAGATCCCCGACGGCTGGTCGTTCAGCGAAGCCGCGTCGGTGCCCATCGTCTTCCTCACCGCCTACTACGGCCTGGTCGATCTGGCCGGGCTGCGGGCGGGCGAGTCCGTGCTGGTGCACGCGGGCGCCGGCGGCGTCGGGATGGCCGCCATCCAGCTGGCCCGCCACCTCGGCGCCGAGGTCTACGCCACCGCCAGTCCCGGCAAGTGGGACGTCCTGCGCGCCTCCGGGCTCGACGACGCGCACCTGGCCTCCTCGCGCACGACCGGGTTCGCGGAGCTGTTCCGCGAGGCCAGTGGCGGCCGGGGCGTCGACGTCGTGCTCAACGCCCTGACCCATGAGTTCGTCGACGCCTCCTTCGCGCTGATGCCGCGCGGCGGGCGGTTCCTCGAGATGGGCAAGGCCGACGTGCGCGACGCGGGCGCCGTCGCCGCCACCCACCCGGGTGTCCGGTACCAGGCGTTCGACCTGGTCGAAGCCGGTCCGGACCGCATCCGGGAGCTGTTCACCGAGGTCCTCGCGCTGTTCGAGGCCGGTGCCCTGACGCCGCTGCCGGTGCGGACCTGGGACGTCCGGCGCGCGCCCGAGGCGTTCCGGTTCGTCAGCCAGGCCAAGCACGTCGGCAAGGTCGTGCTCACCATGCCGCCGTCCTTCGGCGACGGCACGGTGCTGATCACCGGCGGCACCGGCGCGCTGGGCGGCCTGGTCGCCCGGCGGCTGGTCACCGGGCACGGCGTCCGCGACCTGGTTCTGCTGAGCCGCCGCGGACCGGACGCTCCCGGCGCGGCCGAACTGGCCGCCGGGCTGCGGGACCTCGGCGCGGACGTCCGGGTCGTGGCCGCCGACGCCGCCGACCGCCGGGAGCTGGCCGCCGTGCTGGCCGGAATCCCGGCGCTGACCGGCGTGGTGCACGCGGCCGGTGTCCTCGACGACGGCGTCGTCGCGTCCTTGACGCCCGAGCGGCTGAACGCGGTGCTGCGGCCGAAGGTCGACGCGGCGCTGAACCTGCACGAACTCACCCGGGACCGGGGCCTTTCGGCGTTCGTCCTGTTCTCCTCGGCGGCGGCCACGCTGGGCAGCCCCGGCCAGGGCAACTACGCCGCGGCGAACGCGTTCCTCGACGCGCTCGCGCAGCACCGCGCGGCCCGGGGGCTCCCGGCCGGGTCGCTGGGGTGGGGGCCGTGGGCCACCGACGGCATGCTCCGCGAAGCCGACCTCGCGAAACTGGCGCGGTCCGCGTTCGTCCCGTTCACCGCCGACCGCGGCCTCGACCTGTTCGACGTCGCGGCGGCCCGGCCGGAACCGGCCCTGCTGCCGCTGCAGCTCGACCCGGCCGCGCTGAGCGCGCAGTCCGGGCTGCCGCCGCTGTTCGCGTCGCTGGTGCGGGCCCCGGCGCGCCGGACCGCGTCGGCGGCAGTGCCGGCCGAAGGCCCCGCATTGGCCGAGCGGCTGGCGGGCGTGCCCGAGATCGAGCGCGGTGACTTCCTCCTCGACGTCGTGCGCGGGCACGTCGCCACGGTGCTGGGCCACGGCTCGGCCGCCGACGTCGAAGGCAGTCGCGGCTTCCTCGACCTGGGCTTCGACTCGCTCACCGCGGTCGAGCTGCGCAACCGGCTCACCGCCGAGAGCGGGCTGCGGCTGCCGGCCACGCTGATCTTCGACCACCCGTCGCCCGCCGACCTCGCCGCGCACCTGCTCGCCGGGCTCGCCCCCGCCGCCGCCGACCCGGAAGCCGCGGTGCTGGCGGAACTGGACCGGCTCCTGGAACGCGCCGGGGACAGCCGCCGGGTCACCGCGCGGCTGGAGACCCTGCTCGCCCGCCGCCGGGGCGCGGCCGGGGACGAGGACACCGAACTGGACTCCGCGAGCGACGACGAGATCTTCGACCTGATCGACAACGAACTCGGACTGTCCTGAATGGACGGCACGCGACGGGATGGGGCCTGATGGACAACGACGCGAAGCTCCGGGAGTACCTGAAGAAGGTGACCGCGGACCTCCGGCGCGCCCGCAAGCGCGTCCAGGAGGTCGAGGACGCCGGGTCGGCCCCGGTCGCGATCGTCGGGATGGCCTGCCGGTTCCCCGGCGGCGTCCGCTCGCCCGAGGACCTGTGGCGGCTGGTCGATTCCGGCGGTGACGGGATGTCCGGGTTCCCCGCCGACCGCGGCTGGCCGGACGCGCACGACGCGGGCTTCGTCGCCGAAGGCGGCTTCGTGCACGACGCAGGCCAGTTCGACGCGGGCTTCTTCGGCATCTCGCCACGCGAAGCGCTGGCCATGGACCCCCAGCAACGGTTGCTGCTGGAGACGTCGTGGGAGGCTCTCGAACGCGCCGGGATCGTGCCGGAGACGTTGCGCGGCAGCCGTTCGGCGGTGTTCGTCGGCGCGGCCTCCCAGGGCTACGGGACCGGCGCGGGGGAGGAGGCCGAGGCGGTCGCCGGGCACCTGATGACCGGGACCGCCACCAGTGTCCTGTCCGGCCGGATCTCCTACACCCTCGGCCTGGAGGGGCCGTCGGTCACCGTCGACACGGCGTGTTCGTCGTCGCTGGTGGCGTTGCACCTGGCGGTGCAGTCGCTGCGGCGCGGGGAGTCCGACCTCGCGCTGGCCGGCGGCGCGGCGGTGATGGTCAACCCGGACATGTTCACCGAGATGAGCCGCCAGGGCGGGCTGTCCGGCAACGGCCGCTGCAAGGCGTTCGCCGACGGCGCCGACGGCACCGGCTGGGGCGAAGGTGCCGGGATGCTGCTGGTCGAGCGGCTGGCCGACGCGCAACGCCTCGGCCACCCGGTGCTGGCGGTGATCCGCGGCTCGGCGGTGAACCAGGACGGCGCGAGCAGCGGCCTGTCCGCGCCGAACGGCCCGTCGCAGCAACGCGTGATCCGGGACGCCCTCGCCGACGCCCGGTTGTCCACTGTGGACGTCGACCTGGTCGAGGCGCACGGGACCGGCACGGCGTTGGGTGACCCGATCGAGGCGCAGGCGTTGCTGGCCACCTACGGCCAGGACCGTCCGGAGCCGCTGTGGCTGGGCTCGGTGAAGTCGAACATCGGGCACACGCAGGCGGCGGCAGGGGTCAGCGGTGTCATCAAGCTCGTCATGGCGCTGCGGAACCGCCGGATGCCGCCGACGCTGCACGCCGGGACGCCGTCGGCGAAGATCGACTGGACCGCCGGCGCGGTCGAGCTGCTCCAGGAGGGCCGGGAGTGGACCGCCGACCGGCCGCGGCGGGGTGCGGTGTCGTCGTTCGGCATCTCGGGCACCAACGCCCACGTCATCCTGGAGGAGGCCGCGCCCGCGGTTGCTTCCTCGGGGGGTTCTTCCGGCTTGGTGCCGTGGGTGCTGTCGGCCAAGTCGCCGGAGGCGCTGCGGTCGCAGGCCGCTCGCCTGTCTCTTGTGGACTCTTCACCGGACGACATCGCGTTTTCACTGGCGACGACCCGGTCGTCCTTTGCGCACCGGGCCGTCGTCGTCGGAGCGGATCGTGAGCGCCTCCTCGCCGGGGTGCGTGCTCTGGCCGACGGAACGCCCGCGCCGCACGTCGTTTCGGGCGTCGCCGGGAGCGGCAAGGTCGCCATGGTCTTCCCCGGGCAGGGTGCCCAATGGGCTGGGATGGCCGACGAACTCCTGGCCACTTCTCCGGTGTTTGCCGCGCGGTACACCGAGTGTTCCCGGGCACTCGAGCCGTACACCGGCTTTTCGCTGCTCGACTCGGTCGAACCGGACCGCGTCGACGTCGTGCAGCCGGCGCTGTTCGCGATGATGGTGTCCCTGGCCGAGCTGTGGGCCGCGCACGGCGTGCGTCCGGACGCGGTGATCGGCCACTCCCAGGGCGAAATCGCCGCGGCGGTGGTGTCCGGTGCCCTGTCCCTCGAGGACGGTGCTCGCGTGGTCGCTCTGCGCAGCAAGGCCATTCTTGCCCTGTCGGGCGCGGGCGGGATGGTCTCCGTGGCCGCGTCGCGTGAGCAGACCGAGTCGCTCGTGGCGCCGTGGGGTGACCGGATCGGCGTCGCCGCGGTGAACGGCCCCTCCGCGACCGTCGTTTCCGGCGAGCCCGGCGCGCTCGACGAGTTCATGGCGGCCTGCGAGGTGCGCACGCGCCGGATCCCGGTGGACTACGCGTCGCACTCCGTCCAGGTGGAGCAGCTGCGCGACGAACTCCTCGAGGTCCTGGCCCCGATCACCCCGCGCGCGGGACACGCCGGGTTCTTCTCGACGGTGACCGGCGAATGGCTCGACGGCACGGCGCTGGACGCCGAGTACTGGTACACCAACCTGCGCAGCACCGTCCGGCTGGACATCGCGGTCGAGCAGCTGAAGAGCGCGGGTTTCGGGACGTTCGTGGAGGTGTCGCCGCACCCCGTGCTCGTCCCGGCGATCGGGGACGACGTGACCACCCTCGGTTCTCTGCGTCGCGGCGACGGCGGCCCGGACCGCTTCGCGCTGTCGGTGGCCGAAGCGCACGTGAACGGCGTCAAGGTCGACTGGACACCGTACTTCGCCGATGCTGAGCGGGTCGATCTGCCCACGTATGCGTTCCAGCACCGGCACTACTGGCTCAAGCCCGGCACCCCCGCCGAGGCCGTCGCGGATCCGGGCTTCTGGGAGGCTGTCGACAGCGGATCCCTCGCGGAAACGCTCGGCGTCGATCCCGATGTCCCGCTCAGTGAGCTGCTGCCCGCCTTGAGCGACTGGCGCCGGACGGCCCGTGATAGGTCCACAGTGGACTCCTGGCGCTACGACGTCCGCTGGCGTCCGGCCGCCGAGCCGGTGGGTGCGCTGTCCGGACGCTGGCTGGCCGTGGCCGCACCCGGTCAGTCGACGTCCATCGTGGACATGCTCGGGTGTGAGGTCGTGCTCGCGACCGGCGACCGCGAGAGCCTGGCCGCCCGGTTGCGCGAGGCCGGGCCGGTGGCGGGCGTGGTGTCGTTGCTGGGCTTCGACGAGCGGCCGCACCCGGAGTTCCCCGAGCTGCCGTCCGGGGTGGCGGGCACGCTGGTGCTGGCCCAGGCCCTCGGCGACGCGGGAATCGACGCGCCCCTGTGGCTGCTGACGTCGGGAGCCGTGGACACGGACTCGCCTTCGCCCGCGCAGGCGCAGATCTGGGGCCTGGGCCGCGTGCTCGGCCTGGAGCACCCGAACCGCTGGGGTGGCTTGGTCGACCTTCCGGCAGATCCCGACGTCCGTGCCGGGGAGCGCCTCGCCGCCATCCTCGCCACCTCCGGCGACGAAGACCAGTTCGCCGTCCGCTCCTCCGGCGTCCTCGTCCGCCGCCTCGTCCGCGCGACCCCGCCTCGCACCGCCCCCGGCTCCTGGTCCCTGACCGGCACCATCCTGGTCACCGGCGGCACCGGCGCCCTCGGCCCGCGGATCGCCCGCTGGCTCCGCGGCGTCGGCGCCGAGCACGTCATCCTCGCCAGCCGCCACGGCAGCCAAGCCGACCCCGAGCCGGGCGTCACCTTCGCCACCTGCGACGTCACCGATCGCGCGCAGGTCGAAGCCCTCGCCGAAGCCCACGACATCCGCGCCGTCATCCACGCCGCCGCGCTGATCGAACTCGCCTCGATCGACGCCACCGACGTCGCCGCCTTCGCCGCGGTCGCCAAAGCCAAGGTCCAAGGCGCCGAAGTCCTCGACGCCGTCTTCGACCGGGACCTCGACGCCTTCGTCCTCTTCTCCTCCATCGCCGGCGTCTGGGGCAGTGGCGACCACGCCGCCTACGCCGCGGCCAACGCCCACCTCGACGCCCTCGCGCAGCGCCGGCGCGCCCGCGGCCTGCGCGCCACCTCGCTCGCCTGGGGCGTCTGGAACGCCCCCAGCCCCGCCAAAGCGAACCAGGACTTCGACGCGAGCCGCCTCCTCCGCCAGGGCCTGCCGTTCCTCGACCCCGACCTCGCCTTCGCGGGCCTCCGCCAGGTCCTCGCCGACGACGAAACCTTCCTCGCCGTCGCCGACGTCGACTGGACCCGGTTCGCGCCCGTCTTCACCGCCCTGCGCCCGCGCCCGCTGCTCGACGAACTGCCCGAGGTGCGGCGCGCGCTGGCCGTGGAGAAGCGGCAGGTCAAGACGGGCTGGCTGACCGGCGTCGCCCCGGCCGACCGCGCCCGGGCCGTGCTCGACCTGGTCCGCGCCACCGCGGCCGCCGTGCTCGGGCACGACGGCCCGGACGCCGTCGCCCCCGGCGTCGCCCTGCGGGAACTCGGCTTCGACTCGCTCACCGCCGTCGAACTGCGCAACCGCCTCGCCGCCGAAACCGGCCGGAGCCTGCCAGCCACCCTCGCCTTCGACCACCCGACCGCCGAGCGCATCACCGAATTCCTGCTCGGTGCCACCAGGACGGAAACCGTCGTCGCGGTCGCCGACGACGAGCCGATCGCCATCGTCGCCATGAGCTGCCGCTACCCCGGTGGCGTCAAGAGCCCCGAGGACCTCTGGGACCTCATCACCACCGGCGGCGACGCGATCACCGGGTTCCCGGCCGACCGCGGCTGGGACGTCGACGCGCTCTACGACCCCGACCCGGACCACGACGGCACCAGCTACACCCGCCACGGCGGTTTCCTGCACGACGCCGGCGACTTCGACCCGGGCTTCTTCGGGATCTCACCCCGCGAAGCGCTGGCCATGGACCCGCAGCAACGCCTGCTGCTGGAGACGTCGTGGGAGGCGATGGAACGCGCCGGCCTCGATCCGGAAAGCCTCCGCGGCAGCGCGACCGGCGTGTTCGTCGGCACCAACTACGCCGACTACGGCATCGGCCTCGCCCAGCCCGACGGCTCGGCCGGGCACCTGCTGACCGGCGGCGCGGCCAGCGTCGTCTCCGGCCGGATCTCCTACACCTTCGGGCTGACCGGCCCGGCCGTCACCGTCGACACGGCGTGCTCGTCGTCCCTGGTCGCGCTGCACCTCGCCTGCCAGTCGCTGCGCAACGGCGAGTGCACGATGGCCCTCGCGGGCGGGGTGGCGCTGATGTCGACCCCGGCGTCGTTCGTCGCGTTCAGCCGCCAGCGCGCGCTCGCCGCCGACGGCCGCTGCAAGGCCTTCTCCGACGACGCCGACGGCATGGGCATGGCCGAGGGTGTCGGCGTCCTGCTCGTCGAACGGCTCGCCGACGCGCAGCGGCACGGCCACGAGGTCCTGGCCGTGATCCGCGGCTCGGCGGTCAACCAGGACGGCGCGTCCAACGGCCTGACCGCCCCGAACGGCCCCGCCCAGCAGCAGGTCATCCGCCAGGCCGTGGCCAACGCCCGGCTGACCTTCGACGAGGTCGACGCCGTCGAAGCCCACGGCACCGGCACCACCCTCGGCGACCCGATCGAGGCACAGGCCCTGCTGGCCACGTACGGCCGCGACCGGGCGAACCCCCTGTGGCTCGGGTCGGTGAAGTCCAACATCGGCCACAGCCAGGCCGCCTCCGGCGTCGCCGGCGTCATCAAGATGGTGCTGTCCCTGCGCCACGGCGTCCTCCCGGGCACGCTGCACGCGGGCACACCGTCGTCCCATGTGGACTGGACGGCCGGGAACGTCCGGCTGCTGGACGAAACCCGCGAATGGCCGGAGACCGGCCGGCCACGCCGGGCCGCCGTGTCGTCGTTCGGGATGAGCGGGACCAACGCCCACGCGGTCCTCGAAGCCGCACCGGAGCCGGTCGCGACGGAGTCGTCCGGGCCCGTCCCCACCCGCCCCGG
>NZ_JBSFNC010000077.1:0-43209 GCF_053586895.1 Amycolatopsis sp. NPDC003731
TGACTCATTCGGGACGTCGGAGGTCCCGAATGAGTCATTCGCGACGCTGGGGCGGCTCACGCTTCGGGGGTCAAGAGGGCCGTGACGCGGGCCGCGAGGCGGGTGCTGTCGACCGGGCTGACCGTCACCCACTCCGCCCCACCCCGGCCCGCCGTCTTCGTCGCGCAGTACGCGCCCACGTCGGTGTCGAACCACGTCAAGCCACTGACCCGCTCCACCCGGCCCGACGCCGACCGGCGGCTGACGCTGAACTGCCCCGCCGCGTACACCGGCCGCGCCTGGATCGCGCGGACCTCCTCGAGCTGCGCCGCGGCGGTTCCCGAGGCGACGTCCGAACCGAGCACCGAAGCCGGCAGGCTGATCCCGTACCCGGGCCCGGCCGCCAGCTCCGGCAGGACGTCGACGATCGCCGTCGCCAGTTCGCCCTCGTGGATCGAGTCCAGGCCGATCGTCTGCTCCGGCTGGGCCGCCAGGACGCCGCGACGGCCCCGGGCCGCCGTCACCGCGCGGAACGGCGTCGCCGCCGTCATGTCCGCCAGTGCCTCGCACGCGACGAACACGTCCGCGCCGGCCAGCAGGTCCAGGCGCGCGGCCAGCGCCGGCTCCAGCCGGGACCCGTCGTAAAGGCCCCGCGAAGCCAGGTTCTCGTAGACGGCCTTGCGCACCTCGGCCCGCTCGGCGTCGGTCACGCCCACGCTGCGGACGCTCAGCGGTTCCGGCGGCCGGTCGTGGCCGAGGTCGGTCCAGAGGATGTCGAACGCCGACGCCGAAACCCGGATCAAGCCCGCCCCAGCGCCGGCGGGACGGGGAACGTCTCGGCGGGCACGTGCCCGCGCAACGCCGTGTCCCGGGTCCGGAGGACGTCGATCGCCTTCTGCCGCGCGGCCTCCGCTTCGGCGCGCCGGGCCGCCATCTCCCCCGCCAGCCCGGCCAGGACCAGCACATTCCCGCTGGACGCGGCGTCGCGGATCATCGACGCCGGGTCGTAGGTCACCGGCGGCGGCATGTCGGCGCGGGCCCGCGCGGCCACCTCGGCCTGCGCCCCGACCGCCTGGCCGACCGACGCCGAGACGGCGGCGGAGTGCGCGAGCCACCGCGCGGCCCGCCCCAGCGACGCCCGCGCGGCGTCCCCCGCCTGGCCACGCCAGTGCTCCTCCGAGGACGCGACCAGCGCGGCGACGTCGGCGGTGGACTCCTGCAGCCGTTTCGCCAGCCCGTCCCAGCGCGCGCCCGCCTCGCCCGCGGCGACCGGGTCGTTGCCGCGCTCGACCTCCGCGGCCATCGCCTCGTGGCTGTAGGCCTCGTACCGCGCGGTCGGCACGGGTGGTTCGGGCACGGCCCACCTCCTGGTCAGGGCAGCTTCGGTTCGACCAGCGCGGCCACCGTGCCCGCGCGGCGGCACGCGAGCGGGGTGTCCGAGAAGCCGGTGTTGCTGACGTCGATCTGCACGCTGGCGCCGTCGCCGACCCCGAGCAGCACGGCGCAGGTGCCGTCGGCGGCCTTCTTGTCGGCGACCTTCAGCGCCGGGTGGCTGCCGACCGTCGTCTTCGTGACGTTCTTCTTGGCGACATCGAGCTCCGCCAGCCCGTCGGTGGCGCTGAGGGTCACCGTGACGCCGAAGGTGCCGGGCACGGTCCAGTCGCACGCCTTCGCCCCGGCGATGTCCTTGGGCTTGCCGAGGACGCTGATCCCGGCGGCCGACCGGTCCTGCGGGCCGAGCAGCGCGCAGGGGTCGAGCGCGGCGAGGCCGGTCCAGGCGACCGGTGGCGGTGCGGTCGTCGCGGACGCCGAGGACGTGGCCGGGTGCCCCGCGGCGGCCGGCTGCTGCCCGCAGCCGCCGAGCAGGAGAAGAAGAAGGACGGGCGCGAGCCACCGGACCGTCCGCCGCCGCTCACCCACCCGTGCAGTCCACGCCTTCGGCCGCCTGCTCGTCCGCGTGCTGGTACTTCGCCAGCGCCTCGCCGATCCGCCGCTTGAGCGTCTCCAGCTCCTTGCCGAACGCCGTCAGCTGCTGCACCGCCGAACCCTGGCCGCCGATGCCGTACTCCGCCATGAACGCGCCGATTTCCCCGGCGTACCCGCCGCCCAGCGGCACGGTCCGGCCGAGCACCTTGGCTTCGCGCACCATCTCGCCGACGACGTCCTGCAGGCGGCCGAGCCTCGCGTAGGCGTCCGTGGCCAGGTCCGGCGCGACCGCGAAGCCGCGCACGTCGTAGGGCAGCACCTCGCTCATAAGCGGTTACGCCTCTCCGTAGCCGGGCGACCTCGAACCGCAGCATACGACAGAGCAGGGTGTCAGCGGGAGCACCCAGAATCGGGTGAATACCCACCCATTCGGGGTATCGTCGCTGCTTGCGCAGTGTCATCGCGGGGTTCCAGCCCCCGGTTCGCCCGGGTTTGACACACTGGGTGGAAGGCTGGTCGCTGCGCGCGGACAGCAGCGAGGGGGCCGTTCGGCCCGGCCGGGCGCACAATGCGCGCGGCCATGCGCCACCAGGAGGTCGAGTGACGTCGAGAATCCAGTCTGCCGCGCCCGGATCGGGCGAGCAGGCATCCGGGCGGCCGCCTTATCCGGCGGAGCCCTCGGGCAACGGCCGGGTCCACGGCCACCCCGCCAGAGTGCCGCTGGACGAACTGCACGACACCGCGCGGCGGATCGCCGCCAACGTGGAGCGCGTGCTGGTCGGCAAACCCGACGTCATCCGGATCGCGCTGGTCACCCTGCTCGCCGAAGGCCACCTCCTGGTCGAAGACGTGCCCGGCGTCGGGAAGACGTCGCTGGCCAAGGCCCTCGCCCGGTCGATCGACTGCACGGTCAGCCGCATCCAGTTCACCCCCGACCTCCTGCCGAGCGACGTCACCGGCGTCTCCATCTACAACCGCCAGTCCGGCGACTTCGACTTCCGCCCCGGCCCGGTGTTCGCGAACATCGTGGTGGGCGACGAGATCAACCGCGCGTCGCCGAAGACGCAGTCGGCGCTGCTGGAATGCATGGAAGAGCACCAGGTCACCGTCGACACCTCGACCTACCGCCTCGAGCAGCCGTTCATGGTCATCGCGACCCAGAACCCGATCGAGATGGAAGGCACCTACGCGCTGCCCGAAGCCCAGCGCGACCGGTTCACCGCGCGCGTCTCCATCGGCTACCCCGACCAGCAGGCCGAGCTGGCCATGGTCGACGAGCACGCCGGCCACAACCCCCTCGAGGACCTGCAGCCGGTGTCCGACGGCGAGACCGTGCACCGGCTGATCGAGACGGTCCGCGGCGTGCACATCGCGCCGGAGGTCCGCCGGTACGCCGTCGACGTCGTCGCGGCCACCCGGGGCGTCCCGGAGATCCGGCTCGGCGCGTCCCCGCGGGCCACGCTGCACCTCGTCCGCGCGGCGCGGGCGCAGGCCGCGCTGTCGGGCCGCGACTACGTGGTGCCGGACGACCTGCACACGGTGGCGGTCCCGGTCCTGGCGCACCGCCTGGTGCTGACCACCGAGGCCCACGCGGCCCGCCGGTCGGCGACCGACGTCGTGCGCGCGGTGCTGCACCGGGTGCCGGTGCCGCAGGGCACCCGGCCCTAGCTTTCCGCCGAAAGGAAAGAGAAAAACGGCATGCTGCGTGCCCTGTCCGGCCTGACCACCCGCGGCCGCTGCCTCCTGGCCGCGGGGATCGCCGCCGCGGTGTGCTCGTTCGTGCTCAACGAACGCGACCTGCTGCGGGTCGCGGTGTTCGTGGTGGCGCTGCCGCTGCTGGTCGCCGCGTTCATCTCGGCGACCCGGCTGCGCATCGGCGCCACCCGCGCGCTGCGCCCGCAACGCGTCGCGGTCGGCGGCAACGGCGAGGTCCAGCTGGAGCTGTGGCGCAGCGGCCGGCTGCCCGCCGGCGAGATCCTCCTCGAAGACGGCGTTCCCTACGCGCTGGGTTCGCGGCCGCGGTTCGTCGTCGAGCGGCTCCCGCACGACCGGCGCGTCGCCCTCCGCTACCCGCTGCAGCCGGTGCTGCGCGGGATCCAGCAGGTCGGGCCGCTGCGCGCGACGATCACCGACCCGTTCGGGCTGTGCGAGTTCGAACGCGAGCTGATCGGGCACTCCCGGCTGGTCGTGGTGCCGCGGGTGGTCCCGCTGTGGGGCCTGCCGAGCGGCGCGGGCATCGGCGTCGGCGACGACGGCACGGTCCGGCTGCACGCGGGACAGGGCGAGGCCGACGTGATCGTCCGCCAGTACCGCCAGGGCGACGACCTGCGCAAGGTGCACTGGCGCTCGACGGCCCGCCGCGACGAGATCATGGTCCGCGTCGAAGAGCGCCCGTGGCGCGGCGGCACGACGGTGCTGCTGGACCACCGCGCCGCCGCCCACCACGGCAGCGGCCCGGCGGCGAGCCTGGAGTGGGCGGTGTCGTTCGCGGCGTCGGCGGCGCTCCACCTGCGCCGCTCCGGCCACCGCGTCCGCCTGGTCAGCGAGCACGGCATCACCCTCGCGGACACCCCGGGCGACGGCGGCGACCACTACGACCACGTCGTGCTCGACGCGCTGGCGGCCCTGCAGCCGGCGCACCAGCGCGACATCACACTGGCCGGCGACCCGGCCGAGGGCCAGGAGCTGATCGCGGTGCTGGGCACGGTGAGCACGGAGGCGGTGCACGAGCTGACCCAGTACCGCCCGCGCGGCATCCGGAGCCTGGCGGTCCTGCTGGACACGCCGACGTGGTCGGCGGGCGTGACGGCCCCGGAGCAGCGAGCGGCGGCGACGGAAGATTCGGCGGCGCTGCTGCGCGCGGCGGGCTGGGGCGTGATCGTCGCGGGACCCGGCTCGCCGATGCCTCAGGTGTGGGCAGAGTTGTGCCGCAGCGGCGCCCGACGCGGGACGCTGATCGGGGGGCCGCGATGAGCACCGCCGCACCGCCGCGGAAGTCCGAGCGGCCCGTGTCCCGGCCGGAACGTCCGCTTTCCGCCTGGCGCAGCAGCGTTCTCGCGCCCGTGGCCGCCGGGGTCGCCACCCTCTGCGCGGCCACCTCGGTCACCAGCGTCGTCTCCGGGCTGGCCTGGTTCGGCTACCTCTTCGTCGCCGTCCTGCTCATCGGGGCCTCCGGGCTCGCCCTGCGCTCGCTGCAGGCGCCGACCGTCCTGGTCGGCTTCGGGCAGCTGCTCGTCCTGCTCTTCCTCATCACCGGCGCCTTCACCACGCACGGCATCCTGCAGGTCATCCCCGGCCCGGAAGCGTTTTCCGAAATCGGGACCACGCTGTCGGCCGCCGCGGAGCAGATCCGCGTCGGGCTGCCGCCGGTCGAGGGCAGCCAGCCGATCCTGTGCCTGATCACCATCCTGATCGGGCTGGTCGCCGTCCTCGTCGACACGCTGACCGTCGCCGCCGCGGCGCCCGCCGCCACCGGGCTCGTGCTGCTCTGCGTCTACGCCGTGCCGGCCGCGCTGAGCGAGGACATGCTGCCGTGGTGGACGTTCCTGCTCGGCGGCGCCGCGTTCGCCGGCCTGCTCGCCGTCGACGGCAACCACCGGCACCGGCGCTGGCGCACCCGCGAAGCCCCGGGCCGCAGCGGCAAGCCGGGCGTGCTGTCCGCCCCGGTCGCGGTCGTCGGCACGGCCATCGTGCTCGGCCTGCTGGGCGGCGGGATCACCTGGGTCGGCACCGTCGGGAGCATGCCGTTCGGCGGCAGCGGCAACGGCCCCGGCGCGGGCTCCGGCGGCTTCGGCATCCAGCCGTTCACCGAGCTGCGCGGCATGCTCGACCAAGGCAGCAACCGCGAGCTGTTCAAGGTCCGCGGCCTCGGCACCGACCGCAGGCTGATGCGCGCGATGACGCTCGACACCTACTACCCCAACAAGGGCTGGGGCCTGCACGACGAAGGCCGTTCGCAGCAGGGCGTCCCGGTCGGGCCGCAGCTGCCGCCCGCCCCGGGCGACGACGGCACCGGCACCGCCCGCCGGATCGACGTCGAGCCGACCAGCTGGCGCGACAACTGGCTGCCGGTGTACGGCGCGCCGCGCGTGATCGACGGTGCCGGCACCGGCTACCTCTACGACCAGATCAGCGGCACGGTGTTCACCACCCGCAGCGAAGCGCCGCCGTCGTACACCGAATACGCGTCACTGAAGGAGCCGACGGCCGCCGAACTGCGCGTGACGCCGCGCGCCGACGACCTGCCGCCGCGCTACACCCAGATCGACCAGGTCGACCAGCGCGTCCGAGCGAAGACTCAGCAGCTCATCGCGGGCGCGTCCAACGACTTCGACCGGGCGTCGGCGATCTGGCGCTACTTCACGGCGCAGCAAGGGTTCGTCTACGACACGAAGACCGCACCGGCGAACGACGCCGACGCGCTCGCCGACTTCATCCTCAACGGCAAGCGCGGCTTCTGCGAGCAGTTCGCGTCGGCGATGGCCGTGATGCTGCGGGTGGCGGGCATCCCGTCGCGGGTGGCGATCGGGTTCACGCCGGGCGTGCAGGTCAACGACTACCTGTCGATCAGCACCCAGGACGCGCACGCGTGGGTCGAGGCGTACTTCGGCGACCGGGGCTGGGTGACGTTCGACCCGACGCCGCTGTCCGACGGCCGCGGCATCACCCCGTCGTACCTGCAGGCGGGCCCGCAGAACGGCAACCAGCCGGACGACACCCAGGTGGCCCCGAGCACGGTCCAGTCGAGCGCGGCGCCGACCGGCGTCCCGCGCGACAACGAGCCGAACCTCCCGGCGCAGTCGGCCCAGGAAGAGTCCGGTGGCGACGACTGGCTGTTCAACATCGCGCTCGCCCTGGCGGTGCTGGGCGCGGGCGCGCTGTTCGCGGCGGCCCTGCTGCGGCGGCTCCTCGACCGCGGACGGAAACCCGCGTCACCGTCCGGCGGTGCGGGCCCGGCGGAAGGTGACCGCAGCGAGGGAGCGTTGCTCGTGCGGGCACCGGCCCCGGTGGCGGCGCCCTCGCGGCCGCAGGCGCTGCTCGGCTGGCTGCCGCTGCTGGCGGTGGGCCTGTGGATCATCGCGCTCGGCCTCCTCGCGGCGACGGTGGCCTGGTGGCTGGGTGTGCTGGTGGTGGTCCTGCTGCTCGCGGTGGCGGGTCCGGCCATGGTCCGCGAGGCCCTCCGCCGCCGGCGCCTGCAGCGCGTCCTCCAGCAGCAAGCGGGCGCGGCGGACGCGGCGTGGGCGGAGCTGCGCGCGGAGTGCGCGGACCGGGGCCTGCCGATCCCGAGCAGCGACACGGTCCGCGTGGCGGGCCAGAAACTGGCGGCCAAGCACCACTTGGACGACGACGGCCGCGAGAGCCTCCGTACGGTGATCGGCGTCCTGGAGAGGTCCTGGTACGGCGGCGACGACACGCCCCAGCCGGAACTCCCCCCGGCGTTCGACGGCCTGCGGCGCAGCCTCCGCCGGAACGCCCCGCTCTCGTGGAAGGGCAGGCTGTTCCCCCGATCAATCTTCCGCAACCGCGACTAACCCGCTCCGCTCACGCCCACCCGCCCTTGGAGAGGCATCACGCGTGTCGACCCTCCAATCACGCGTGTCGACCCTTCAATCACGCGAGTTGACTCCCCAATCACGCGAGTTGACCCTCTGATCACGCGAGTTCTGGGCTCGAACACGCGAGGCTCGGCTTGATCATGCGGCCGAGCGGGCGCGGAGGCGGCTCGCGGGGTGAGCTCATTGCGGAGGGAGCGAGCACGGACCCGAAGGCGTGGCCAGCTCACCCGGGTGGGGGTCACCCACTGTCACCGCAGCTTCCAACGCCCCACGGGCCCAGTTGAGCACACAAGAAGATCCGCATCCCGCCGAACGGAGGGACGCGGATCTCGTCGTCTTGCGGCGCTACTGCTCCTCGAAGCGCTGGCGGAAACGCTCCTCCATCCTCTGGGTGAAGGAACTCCGGCGACCCGATGGTTTCCCACCGCGGGCACCCGAGCCACCGCCCTTGCCGTCTCCGTCGGCGCCGTGCCGAATCGAAGTGACGGCCATCATGACTCCGAAGAACATCACGAGGAACCCGAGCACGCTGATCAGCGGGATGTCGGCCACCCGGAACTGCGGCACCACCACGCCCAGCACCAGCAGGGCCACGCCCACTACGAACAGGGCGATGCCCTGAATACGCCGTCGGCGAGCGGGGCGACGCAACCGGGTGCCACGCACCGTGGATGCGAACTTGGGGTCCTCGGCATAGAGCTCGCGCTCGATCTGATCGAGCAGCCGCTGCTCATGCTCGGAGAGTGGCATCTTTCCTCCTCCGGCACAGCTGTCGCGGGCGCCGGGCCGCGCAACGTCCTGGACCCAACAGCCAACCCCAGGCGGGGTGGCACTGTCCAGGATACGAGGCCCGCGCCCGCACGACTACCCGATCCCGCATCCAGAAGGGATCGAATTGGGCTAAATCCCGCTCGACAGGCGTTGCGGACCGTCACCGTTGCCGATCGTGACCGTTTTGCCGCCCGACCGCCGTTGTGGGGGAACGTCACCGAGCCGAAGATCACCCTCCGTTCTCGCGCGGCCCCAGCAGCGACGCCGGCCGCACCGCCGCCGAGCCGAACTTCGACCGCGCGACGTCCGCGGCCACCTCCGCGTCCCGCCAGCGCGGGGCCGGTGAGTCGAACACCAGCTGCTCCCCCGCCTCCCCCGTGTCCAGCCCCTCGACGCGGACGCCGATCAGCCGCACCGCCCCCGTCGGCGCGTGCTCGGTGAGCAGCGCCACGGCCACGGCGTGGATCTCGCGCGCCACGTCCGTCGCCGAAACCAGCGTGCGGGCGCGGGTGATCGTCCGGAAGTCCGCGAACCGCACCTTGATCGACACCGTCCGGCCCCGCACGCCCCGCTCCCGCAGTGTCGCCCCCACCCTCGTGGCCAGCCGCAGCAGCTCGAGCTCGAGGGAAGCGCGCGAATGCAGGTCGACGTCGAACGTGTGCTCCGCGCCGATCGACTTCTCCGGCGAGTCGACCACCACCGACCGCTCGTCCACCCCGTGCGCCAGCCGGTATAGGTGCTCGCCCGCCGCCACCCCCAGCGACTTCTTCAGCCGCTCCGGCGGGAACGCGGCGACGTCGGCGATCGTGGCCAGCCCCAGGCGCCGCAGGTGCTCCTCGGTCCGCGCGCCGACGCCCCACAGCGCCGACACCGGCAGCGGGTGCAGGAACGCCAGGGTCTCCGCCGCCGGCACCACGACCATCCCGTCCGGCTTCGCCATCCCCGACGCCAGCTTCGCGACGAACTTGACCTTCGCCACCCCCACCGAGCAGGTGATCCCGTGCTCGGCCGCGACCCGCGAGCGGATCTCCGCGCCCAGCGACGCCGGCGTGGCGCCCAGCCGCCGCAGCGCCCCGCTGACGTCCAGGAACGCCTCGTCCAGGCTGAGCGGCTCGACCAGCGGCGTCAGCTCGCGGAAGATGCCCATCACGCCGCGGGACACCGACGAGTACAGCCCCGACGTCGGCGGGATGTTGATCAGCTGCGGGCACAGCCGCTTCGCCGTCGAGAACGGCATGGCCGAGCGCACGCCGAACTTCCGCGCCGGGTAGTTCGCCGCCGCCACGACCGCTCGCGGCCCGCCCCCGGACACCACGACCGGCTTGTCCGCCAGCTCGGGCCGGGTGCGCAGCTCGACCGACACGAAGAACGCGTCCATGTCGACGTGCAGCAGCCCGCACCCGGTGTCGTCCGGCACCGGCTCACCCGGCCGGACGCGGAACCGGCCCATCCCGCCCGGCAACTCGGCATTTCGTCCCACGCCGAGGACGCTACCGGGCACCACCGACAGTTTTGGACGAGGCGCGAAACCGCAGCTCAGACCGGGCGCGCCACCGCGTGCAGCCGGCCGGCGATGTCCCGCAGCACCGGCGTCGCGGACGCCGTCCGCTCGAACGCCGCCAGCTCGTCGTCCCGGACGTCGCCGCCGACCAGGTCGGCGATCACCCGATCGCCCTGCAGCAGCGTGACTTCCAGTCCCGCCGCCTCCAGGTCGGCCTGCAGCCCGGAAGCGGAGAAGCGCCGCAGCACCGTGTCGCCGGCGACGACCCCGTCGGCGCTCTCGAGCAGCTGCCGCGCCTCGCCCACCCGGCCCGCCAGCGCGCGGTGGAACGCCGCCGCGTGCCGGTTCGCGACCAGCACCGACACCGCGCCGCCCGGCGCGACCGCCGTGGCCAGCGCCGTCAGCACCCCGGCCGGGTCGTCGACGATCTCCAGCAGCCCGTGCGCCAGCACGAGGTCGGCCGAGCCGGCCTCGACGTGCCGGCCCAGCGCGTCGGAGTCGTCCGCGATCACCGTGATCAGCTCGGAGACGCCCTCCTCCTCGGCCCGCCGCTGCAGCGTGGCCAGGGCGTTCGGGCTCGGCTCGACGACCGTCACCCGGCAGCCCGCCGCCGCGAACGGCACCGCCCAGCCGCCGCTGCCGCCGCCCACGTCGACGACGCGGGGGTGCTCGGCGCCCCGGGCGCGTGCGGCCTCGATCTCGGCCTCGAGCACCCGGCGGACGGCACCCGAACCCCGGGCGGCCACGGTCTCCGTCTTCATGTCGCACAGGGTAGTGCCCGCCCCCGCCGGCCTCCCGAGCTCCTCCCTTCGAGTGAACGGCCCTTGCCCGGCGGCGCCTTGCGCGCGCACCCGTAGGCTGGTGAACGTGCACACGGTCGCCGTACTCAGCCTCAAGGGAGGCGTCGGCAAGACGACGGTCGCTCTCGGTATCGCGTCCGCCGCCTTGCGTAGGGGCACGCGGACGCTGGTGGTCGACCTCGACCCGCAGGGCAACGCCACCACCTCGCTCGACCCGCCCTACACCGACGCCACCCTCGCGGACGTGCTCGAGACCCCCACCCGGGAAACGCTGGAACGCGCGATCGCCCCGAGCGTCTGGAGCGAGGACGTCGACGTCCTCGTCGGTGCCGAAGAGCTGGAGCTGCTCAACGACCCGGACGCCGACAGCGAGCGCCTGGCGAACTTCTCGCGGGCGCTGGACGAGCTGCACCGCACGCCGCTGCGGGAAACCCCGTACGAGCTGGTGATCCTCGACTGCCCGCCGTCGCTGGGCCGCCTGACGAAGTCGGCGCTGGTCGCCGCGGACAGCGCGCTGATCGTGACCGAGCCCACGATGTACGCCGTCGCCGGGGCGTCGCGCGCCCTGGAGGCGATCGAGAAGATCCGCAAGGAGCTCAACCCGGAGCTGCGCCCGATCGGCGTCCTGGTGAACAAGCTGCGCGTGCGCTCCTACGAACACCAGTTCCGGATCGCCGAGCTGCGCGAGAACTTCGGCTCGCTGGTGATGCCGACGGCGATCACCGACCGGCTCGCGGTGCAGCAGGCCCAGGGCGCGTGCAGCCCGATCCACGAGTGGCACTCGCCGGGCGCGCAGGAGATCGCGCTGACGTTCAACATGGTGCTGGCCAAGATCCTGCGCTCGAACCGGGCGGGCCGGCACCGCATCGCCGGCGAGGAGCCCGAAGGCCCGGACTGGCCCGAAGGCCCGGCCCCGGAGACGCCCGAGGCGCCGGCCGAGGTGTCCGAATCCGCGGGGTGAGCCGTGCCCGAAGGTGACACCGTCTTCCTGGTCGCCCGCCGCTTCGCCAGGGCGATGACCGGGAAGACGTTGCTGCGCGGCGAGTTCCGAGTGCCACAACTGGCCACAGTGGACCTGTCCGGCCGTGAGGTGCTCGGCGTCGGCACGGTCGGCAAGCACCTGTTCACCCGCTTCTCCGGCGACCTGACCCTGCACTCGCACCTGTTGATGGACGGGATGTGGGACGTCTACCCGGCCGGCGCGAAGTGGCGGCGGCCCGGCCACCACGCGCGGGTGATCTTCACCGCGGCCGACGTCCAGGCGATCGGGTTCCGCGTGCACGACCTGAAACTCGTGGCCACGAGCAAGGAACACGACCTCGTCGCCCACCTCGGCCCGGACCTGCTCGATCCGAAGTGGACGGACGAGCACCTGGAGCGGGCGATCGCGAACCTGACCGCCGCCCCCGCGCGCGAACTCGGGCTCGCCCTGCTCGACCAGCGCGTGATGGCGGGGGTCGGCAACCTCTACAAGTGCGAAATCGCCTTCCTGCTCGGGGTCACGCCGTGGACGCCGGTGTCCGAAGTGGACGCCGGGCGCACGGTCGCGCTGGCCCGCAAGCTGCTGCTGGCCAACGCCCTCGCCGGGCGGTTCGAGCAGAGCACCACCGGCCACCTCGACCGCAACCGCAAGAACTGGGTGTACGAGCGCACCCGCCAGGGCTGCTTCCGCTGCGGCGGCAAGCTCCTGGTCCGCACGCAGGGCCACGACGTCCAGCGGCGGCCGACGTGGTTCTGCCCGAAGGACCAGACAGGCCCGTACCCGCCGCAGTAGGCTGGCGCCCGTGACGACGTTCAAGCTCCCGCTCTACGGGGCCGACACCGAACGCGGCGACCTCGCTCCCTGAGCCGCGCCCTTCTTCCGTCACCTCGTACCCCCTCAAGGGAGCTTCGTCATGCCCGCAATCCTGACCGGGCAGGCGCTGCGCGCGTTCGCGCACGCCCTGCCCAAGGTCGAACTGCACGTCCACCTGGTCGGCTCGGCGAGCCTGCCGACCGTCCTCGAGCTGGCCCGCCGCCGCCCCGCCGCCGGCGTCCCCACCGACGAGCGCGAGCTCGCGGAGTTCTTCACCTTCCGCGACTTCGCCCACTTCCTCACCGTCTACCTCGCGGTCACGTCGCTGGTGCGCGACCGCCACGACATCCACACGCTCGTGACCGGCCTGGCGGCGGACCTCGCCGCGCACAACTGCCGCTACGCCGAAGTCACCGTGACGCCGTACAACCACCTGCTCGACGGCATGTCCGGCGACGACCTGCTGACCGGGCTGGAAACCGGCCGGGCCCGTGCCGCCGAACTCGGCGTGGAACTGGCCTGGTGCTTCGACATTCCGGGCGAAAAGGGCAACCGCGCCGGGCAGGAGACCCTCGTGTTCGCGCTCCGCGAACGGCCCGAAGGCCTGGTGTCGTTCGGGCTCGGCGGCCCCGAACTCGGCGTCGGGCGCGCGCAGTTCGAGCCGTACTTCACGCGGGCGCGGGAAGCCGGGCTGCACAGCGTCCCGCACGCCGGCGAGACCACCGGGCCGGCGACCATCTGGTCCGCGCTGCACGACCTCGGCGCCGAGCGGATCGGCCACGGCACCAGCTGCGCGGCCGATCCGGCGCTGATGGAACACCTTGCGGCGCACCGGATCCCGCTCGAGGTGTGCCCGACGTCGAACGTCCGGACCGGCCAGGTCCCGTCCGTGGCCGCGCATCCGGTCCGGCGCATGCTCGACCACGGCGTCGTCGTCACGCTCAACACCGACGACCCGCCGATGTTCGGCGCCACGCTCACCGGTGAGTACGTCGCCGTCGCCGAGGCGCTCGGCCTCACCGCGGCCGAACTGGCCCGGCTCGCGGAGAACGCCGTCGACGCCTCCTTCCTCGGCGAGCGGCGGAAAGCCCGTCTGCGGAGTGAGATCGGCGAAATGACGTTGCACGCCACCGCGGACTTCACCTAGCGTGGCAGTACACGAGAAAGGAGGTGGTCCTAAGTTGTATTCCAACAGGACTCGTGAGGTGACTGTCCGCTAGCGGATGGCACGTGGAGGACTTTGAGCAGCGATACAACCGAGCCACCTTCGGCTCATCGCCTGCTTCACGTGGTGCCTGATAGCGAATACCAGGCAGTCACCGTGCCCCCGGGGTTCCCGAGCACCAGTCCGGCTCGGGCTCAGGCGTTTGACGGCGCTTGAGAGCACCCCCGGGGGTCCCTTTACCCATCCGGCCAAAAGTAGGCCGCCCCCCTCCGCGCGGGACGTAACTGTTGCCGCGAAAGGTGGTCGGCCGTGGCTGTGGTCGGATGGGTAACGATCGATACAGTTTCGCTCGTTTGTGCAGTTCATGCCACCCGGCGTAGCAAGACGACCGTCCGGCGATCAGCGTTTCGCCGTTCCGTCCCCCGGACGGCTGACGGTCGCTAGCCTGGATGCATGCTCAGGCCCGACTACCCGATCACCACGGCCCGGCTGATCCTGCGCCCGTTCACGTCCGGGGACCTCGACGCGCTGAACTCCTTCCAGTCCCGGGCCGACGTCGCCCGCTACCTCTACTGGGGTCCGCGCAGCCGCGCCGAGTCGGCCGCCGCGCTCGCGAAGCGGGTGCACAGCTCGACGTTGACGAAGGAAGGGCAGTTCCTGGCCGTGGCGGTCGAACTGGCCGCGACCGGGCAGCTCATCGGCGACCTGAACCTGGAGTGGCTGAGCAGCGAACACCGCCAGGGCGAGATCGGGTTCGTCTTCCACCCGGACCACCACGGCAAGGGCCTCGCCGCCGAAGCGGCCACCGAGCTGCTGCGGCTGGGCTTCGAAGACCTGGGGCTGCACCGCATCATCGGCCGCTGCGACGGCCGGAACACCGCGTCCGCCGCGTTGATGGAACGCCTCGGCATGCGCCGCGAAGCGCACCTCAGGGAGAACGAGATCGTCAAGGGCGAGTGGACCGACGAACTGATCTACGCGATGCTCGAGGACGAGTGGAAGGACCGCGAGTAGTGGCGGCCTTCACTCCGGTGTGACGCTCGGGTCGCGCCCGGCGGGCGATTTGGCAGCATGGGGGCGTGTTCTTCGACAAGATCGTCCGCCCGGCGCTGTACCGGCTGTCCTCCGACGACCCCGAATTGGTGCACGAGCGCACGATCGCCGTCCTCGCCCGGCTCGGCAAGCTCGCTCCCCGCGGCGTTCCCGGCGTTCTCCGCGTCGACGACCCGGTGACCGTGCTGGGCCTGCGGTTCCCCAACCGCGTCGGCCTGGCCGCCGGGATGGACAAGAACGGCCGCGCGCTGCCGGCGTGGGCCGCGCTGGGCTTCGGGTTCGTCGAAGTCGGCACCGTGACCCGGCTCGCGCAGCCGGGCAACCCGAAGCCGCGGTTGTTCAGCCTGCCCGCCAGCGACGCGGTGATCAACCGCATGGGCTTCAACAACGAGGGCGCCGAAGCGCTCGCGGCCAAGCTCGCGCGCGACGGGAAACCGGGTGTCCCGCTGGGGATCAGCATCGGCAAGTCGAAGGTGACGCCGCTCGAGGACGCCGTCGAGGACTACCGGTTCTCGCTGCGCGCGCTGCACCCGTACGCGGACTACTTCGCGATCAACGTCAGCTCCCCCAACACGCCGGGGCTGCGGCAGCTCCAGGACCGCACGGCGCTCGCCGAGCTGCTCGGCGAGCTGCGTTCCACGTCGGCCGAGCTGGCCGGCGGCGGATCGCCGGTGCCATTGCTGGTGAAGGTCGCGCCCGACCTGACCGACGACGCGCTGGCCGAGCTGCTGGAAGTCGCGCTCGAGCACGGTGTCGCCGGGATCATCGCCACGAACACGACGCTGTCGCGCGAGGGCATCGCCCCCGCGGAGAGCGGCCTGGCCGGACAGGCGGGAGGACTGTCCGGCCGGCCGCTGACCACCCGCGCGGCCGAGGTCGTGCGGTTCGTGCACGACCGGACCGGCGGGAGCCTGCCGATCATCGGGGTGGGCGGGATCATGGGCCCGGACGACGCGGTCCGGCTCGTCGACGCCGGCGCGTCGCTCGTGCAGCTCTACACGGGCTTCGCGCTGCACGGGCCGGGCTTGGTGCGGCGGGTCAGCCGGGGTCTCGCGGCCCGGCGGTAGACGTGAAGCGCACGTACCCGCGCCAGGACTCGTAGCGGTCCAGACCAGGCCCCTCGGCCGTCAGGCACCGGACGGCCAGGGGCGCGGTGCCGTCGTCGAGGACGACGCGGTCGAGCACGAACGGCTCCTTCAGCGTGGTGGCGAACCGCTCGAACGCGGCCGGGGACAGGCGCCAGCGCTCGCCGTCGAGGGTGGCGGTGCCCTCGAGGACGCCCGGCTGCGGCGGTTCGGTGTCCAGCAGCACCATCCGGTAGGCGTCGGTGGTCCGGACCGGTCCGGTGAAGCGGGCGCCGAGGGCGGTGAGGTCGGCGTTGAGCGGCTGGCCGCGCAGGTGGGCGCCGAACACGACGACGTCCTCCCCCGGCTCCGGGTAGGGCGTCATCGGCTCGTCCGTGCAGACGGTCGCCAGGTCGAGGGCGATCTGGTCTTCGAACGCCCGCGTCAGGAAGGTGACGCCGAACGGACGGCGGTCGCCCGGCAGCACCGGGACGGACACGGAAGCCACGTCGAGGAGGTTCGCGAAGGCCGTGCAGGAGGTCAGGCGGTGGCCGACGCCGGCCGGGTCGGCCAGCGCTTCGGCGATCCCCGGGTGCTCCGGCACGGTCGGCAGGAGGAGGGCGTCGAAGCCGTCGAAACCCTGGTCGGGCACGGAGATCGGGGTGAGCACGGCGCCGGCGGCGGTCAACCGGGCGACGACGGCCTCGAGCGCGAGGCTCGCGGCCTCCCCGAGGGGGAGGTCGGCGGGGTAGGCGATCCGCGGGTGCTCACCGGCGCCGAGGCGGACGTCGGCGGGCCAGGAGCGGTCGCCGCCGGTCATCAGGGTGAGGGCGCGGTGGGCCGCGACCAGGCCGGTCGCGTACACGGAGACGTTGTCGGCGCCGGGCAGCAGGCCCCGCGTCGGCTTCACCGCGGCGATGGCGTTCAGCGCGGCAGGGACGGCGCCGCCGGTGCTCAGGGCCAGGTCGACGACGCCGAGGGCGACGGCGACCGCGGCGCCGTTGCCGCCGGCCTTGGTGCGGTCCCAGGCGCCGGAGATCATGGCGGCGCCGGTCTTGCCGAGGACGACGGCGCCGGCGGCGGTGAGCCGGGTGACGACCGCGGCGCTGGTCTCCGGGACGCCGTGGCCGGACGGCTGCCCGGCGACGTCGATCAGGTCCTGGACGGCGATGACGGTGCCGGCCAGCGGCAGGTCTTCGCCGGCCTTGACGCGTTCGTCGACGGCCTTGGCGTCGACGAGGACGTCTTCGACGGCGCGGAGGGTGGTCCAAAGTTCGGGGCGGCCGGCCTCGGTGAGGCGTTCGAAGGCCGCGATGACGCGCTGGGAGGCGGTGGGCGGGGTGATCGGCACGGGGTCCGGGTCCGGCGGGAGCGTGTTCACGGGGCGTCCTTTCCTCGGCGGTCGAGAAAGTCCACTGTGTACGGTCGGCGCCGTCGAACCTCAGTCCACGGCGGGCCTCCCGGCGAGTGACACCTCGGCATGCATGACAGAAACGTTAGGGCGCGGACGTTTCCGTAGCCATCAGTTTCCGATTACGCGCGGGTTTCGGCCCCGGAAGGTGAACAGGGGGCGACGCCGGGGTGAAACGCACGATCACGCACGCGCCGTGACGACCAGCCGGATCCCCCGGTCGGCGGCACCCGAACGGCCGAGTTTCAGATCCCAATGGCCCAGCGAAGCCGAAATCCGCGTGATGGAAGGGTCGACACGCGTGATCAGGAGGTCGACACGCGTGATTCCCGGGTCGACACACCGCACCGGAGGCCGGTTCGCCGTGTCGACCCTTCAATCACGCGTGTCGTCGCTTCAATCACGCGTGTCGACCTGCGGATCATGGTCAGGAGAGTTCGCGGAGGGCCATGGCGAGGCCGGCGAGGCGGTCGGTGGCGTCGGTGAGGGCTTGCTTGGACGTCACCAGGCCGTCGCCGGCGGCGGCGACCGTGTGGCCGGCCGCGGCGACCAGGCCGCGGTAGCCCTCGAGGCCGTCTTCGAGCTGCTCGCGGAGCTTGGCCACCGCCGCGTCGAGGGCCGCCTTCTCCCGGGCGGGTGCCGAGTCGCGGCCGCGCTCGATGGCCTGGATGCGGCCGGCCAGGCCGCGCAACGCGGCCGCCGCTTCGGTCGCCGTCTGGCGAGCGTCCGCGACCGAGACCTCCGAGACCAGCGGCGTCCCCAGCGACGAGGGCACCGAAAGCTGGCGCAGGAGCTCCGTCAGTGACGCTTCGCACTCGGCGAGACGTTCCATCGGCTCACGGGCCGCCGAGCGAGCGGGCGGCAACGGCGGCGGGCCGGCCGGGGCCGCCGGGATCGGGGTGCGCTTGAGTTCACGCAGCTTCAGGCCGGAGCGGACGCTGAACGTGCCGAAGATGACGGCTCCGGCGAACGCCGTGATCGCCTGCGGCATCATCGCGGCACTGGTCGGGCTGAGCCAGCCCACCGCCGCGGCCACCGTCACGACCGCGCACAGGATCGTCAGGATGATCCACAGCGTCATCGCCTTCGACGTCCGGCGCTTGCGGCGTTCGAGCTTCGCGGCCGGGTGGTTCCAGCGGTCCCACTTGGCGCGGGCCTCGGCGAACGCCGGGACCTGGCTGGCCATCGACGACAGCGACGCCGTCATGTCGGGGCGCCGCACCGGCGGGCGTTGCAACGGGTTGGGGCGCTGCGGTGCGGGTTTCCCGCCGGCCTGGTCGGCCGGCGGGAAGTACTTCTGCACCTTCTGGAGCTTCTCCTGAGCGCGCACCGCGTAGTCGGGCAGCTTCTCGATGTGCTTCTCCAGCTTCGCGCTCAGCTCGCTGAAGTCGCGCCGTCTGCCCTGCTGCCCCATGGTGCTCGCCCCCTCCGGAGTCGTCAGGCCGGGTTCTTGCCCTGCTCGGCCTGCACGCGCGCCTGGATTTCCCGCTGGATGTCGGCCGAGCTGCTGGCCGGCTGCTGGGCCGTCTTGCCGCCGTCGGTCACCTGGGCGACCGAGTCACCGCGCATCGACGCGCGGATCTGCTCGAGCCGCGAGTGGCCGGCCAGCTGCGTGGTGGAGGCCTGAACCTCCATCATGCGCCCCTGGACCGAGTTCTGGGCGAGTTCCGCCTGGCCCAGCGCGGTGGTGTAGCGCTTCTCGATCTTGTCGCGGACCTCTTCCAGCGACGGCGTGTTGCCCGGCGCGGCCAGCTGGCTCATCTGGTTCAGCGAGGCGGAGACCTGCTCCTGCATCTTCGCCTGCTCCAGCTGCGAGAGCAGCTTGGTGCGCTCGGCGAGCTTCTGCTGCAGCATCTGCGAGTTCCGCTCGACGGCCTGCTTCGCCTGCGCCGCGGCCTGCAGCGACTGGTCGTGCAGCGTCTTCAGGTCCTCGATGTTCTGCTCGGCCGTGACGAGCTGCGTGGCGAAGCTCTCCGCGGCGTTCTCGAACTCGACGGCCTTCTGCTCGTCACCCTTCGAGCGGGCCTCGTCGGCGAGGACGAGCGCCTGCCGGGTCGAGGCCTGCAGCTTCTCGACGTCGCCGAGCTGCCGGTTGAGCTTCATCTCCAGCTGCCGCTGGTTGCCGATCACGGAGGCGGCCTGCTGCGTCAGCGCCTGGTGGTTGCGCTGCGCCTCCTCGATGGCCTGCTGGATCTGTACCTTCGGGTCGGCGTGCTCGTCGATCTTCGACGAGAACGCCGCCATCATGTACTTCCAGAACTTCACGAACGGGTTGGCCATCTCCTCCGCCTGCCTTCTTGCGTCCCACGGGCCTAGGTACTCGGGGTGTGGGGCGTCGCTCCCCTGCAAGTGCAACGCTCCGACCCCGGCGTCGGGTTCCATCGTGTCAGGTCGGCCACGTCCGTTCCAGGCGACCCGGCCGAATTCAGGGATCACCCCGATCACTACCCGTAGACAACGCCGACGGCCCCGGGCGGGTTGCCCGGGGCCGTGCGGTCGTGTGCGCTGGGGCTACGCGGCGATCGTGGAGGCCAGCTTGGGCTGGCCGATCGTCGTCCGCAGCGTCGTGTTCATCCGCGGGGCCGGGGAAACCCGCAGGTCGGCGAGGTCGTTGCCGATCAGCTCGGACATCAGGCGGCCGCCTTCGATGCCGGCTGCCGAGGCCTCCGCGCCCCGCTTCTCCCGGGGCGCGCCCTCCACGATCCGCTCGTCGACCGGTGGGACCTCGACGTTGTCGAGAGCCGAAACGTCCGCCGCCACGTTGTGCAGCAGCTCGCCGAGCGGAAGGTCCAGGGCCTGGCAGATGGACGCGAGCAGTTCGCTCGACGCCTCCTTCTGGCCCCGCTCGACCTCCGAGAGGTAGCCGAGGCTGACCCTGGCGGCGCGGGAGATGTCGCGCAGCGTACGACGCTGGTTGGTGCGGGCATGACGGAGCCGATCACCGATCGCCTCACGCAACAGCACGGTCATCACGCGCCTCCCTTCCGAACAAGTACCCCCTACGTTACCCAGAGCGGTGCCCCGGGCGCAGGAGTTGGTGTGCACGTACGCCAAGGGCGAACGCGTGTTTCACCTCAAATGTTCCCCGAGCAGGGCAAACGCGGCCAAGACCGACTCGGTCCTGATCAAATCGCGGTCGCCGGTCAAGGCCAGGGTACGGACTGTACGTGTTCCCGGCCCGGCCAGCCCGACGTGCACGGTGCCCGGCGCGACGCCGTCCTGCGCCGACGGCCCGGCCACGCCGGTGAGCCCGAGGCCCCAGGTGGCGCCGCACCGGTCGCGGGCTCCCGCGGCCAGCTGGGCGGCCACCTCGGGGTGGACCGCGCCGTGTTCGGCCAGCAGCTTCGAAGAGACGCCGGCCAGGGCCGCCTTCAGCTCGGTCGCGTAGACGACCAGTCCCCCGCGCAGCGCCGCGCTGGCTCCCGGCACCCGCGCGAGGGTGGCGCAGACCAGGCCGGCGGTGAGGGACTCGGCCGCGGCGACCGTCTCGCCCCGCGCGGTCAGGGTGCCGATGAGGGCGGCGGCCTGCTCATCACCCGGCGCCGGAGGTCGCGAATGACTCATTGCCGGCGCCGGAGGTCCCGAATGAGTCATTCGCGACGCGTCGGCGGGGGTTCCGGCCACCGTCAGCTCCCGGTGACCCGGCGCCCGGCCGCGCGCAGCCGCACCGCCCGCACCAGGTAGTCGACGCCGGTCACGACGGTCAGCACCAGCGCCAGCCCCATCAGCGCCCACCGCACCGGGTCCGCTCCCACCGGCAGCGGCAGCAGGTACGCCACGATCGCCGCGATCTGGGCCATCGTCTTGGCCTTCCCGCCGCGGCTGGCCGGGATCACGCCGTGCCGGATCACCCAGAACCGCAGCAGCGTCACGCCGATTTCGCGAACCGCGATGACGATCGTGACCCACCACCCGAGCTCGCCCAGCACGCTCAGCCCGACCAGCGCCGCGCCGGTCAGCGCCTTGTCCGCGATCGGGTCGGCGATCTTGCCGAAGTCGGTGATCAGGCCGTACTTGCGGGCCACCCAGCCGTCCAGCTGGTCGGTGGCCGAGGCGATCGCGAACAGCCCGGTCGCGAGCGCGCGCCAGGTCGTGTCGTGGCCGTCGCCGACGAACAGCGCGATCACGAACAGCGGCACCAGGACCAGCCGCGACAGCGTCAGCAGGTTCGCGACGTTGAGCGTGGGAACCGGGGTCGGCTCGGGGACCTGGGCGGCGGTGTCGCGCGTGAGGCCCTCGTCGGCGGCGTCGCTGGGGAGCGCACTCACCGGTCGGCGTCCGGTACCGCGCGGACGATCAGGTCCACGCCCGCCGAGTCGACGACCTCGCAGCGCAGGAAGTCACCCACCTGCACCTTCTCCGGCGCGTCGAGGATGACGCACTCGCCGTCGACCTCCGGCGCCTGGTGCGCCGCGCGGCCGGTGAGCTCGCCGTCGTCGTCCAGCTCGACCAGGACGTCGACGAACGTGCCGATCCGGTCCTCGGCGCGCTGCGCGGTCAGCTCCTCGACCAGCGCCGAGATCCGGGTGACGCGCGCGGCGACCTCCTCGGCGGAGAGCTTCCCGTCGAAGGTCTCGGCCTCGGTGCCGTCCTCGTCGGAGTAGCCGAAGACGCCCACGGCGTCGAGGCGCGCGCCGGTCAGGAACCGCTCGAGCTCGCTCAAGTCGTGCTCGGTCTCGCCCGGGAACCCGACGATCACGTTGGTCCGGATGCCGGCCTCGGGCGCGTACTCGCGGATCTGCTCGCACAGCGCCAGGAACGAGTCGGTCGAGCCGAACCGGCGCATCCGGCGCAGCACCTGCTCGCTGGAGTGCTGGAAGGACAGGTCGAAGTACTCGGCGACGCCCGGCGTGGTCGCGATGGCCTTGACCAGCTGCGGGCGCGTCTCGGCCGGCTGCAGGTAGGAGACCCGGACGCGCTCGATGCCGTCGATGTCCGCCAGCCGCGGCAGCAGCCGCTCCAGCGCGGTGGCGCCGTCGCGGCCGAAGTCCTTGCCGTAGGACGTCGAGTTCTCGCTGACCAGGAACAGCTCCTTGACACCGTTCTCGGCCAGCCACATCGCTTCGGCGACGACCTCGTCCGGCTGCCGCGAGACGAAGGAGCCGCGGAACGACGGGATCGCGCAGAACGAGCAGCGCCGGTCGCAGCCGGAAGCGATCTTCAGCGCGGCCACGGGCGAGTCGTCCAGGCGCGTGCGCAGCACCCGCGGGCCCCAGCCGTGCTGCGCGTGCCCCGGGACCTCGACCGCCTCCGCGGCGGCGGGCCGCTCGACCGGGCTGATCGGCAGCAGCTTGCGGCGGTCACCCGGCGTGTGCGAGGCGATCTTGCGGCCGGCGACGACGTCGTCGAGCCGGGCCGAGAGGTCGGCGTAGTGGTCGAAGCCCAGCACCGCGTCGGCCTCCGGGAGGCTGTCGGCGAGCTCGTGCCCGTAGCGCTCGGCCATGCAGCCGACGGCGACGACTTTCTTGCCCGTGTCGGACGCGGCGAGCAGCGTGTCGACGGAGTCCTTCTTGGCCGACTCGACGAAGCCGCAGGTGTTGACCACCACGACGTCGGACTCTTCGGGATCGGCCGCCAGCTCCCAGCCGCCGGCCGCGAGCCGGCCCGCCAGCTCCTCCGAGTCGACCTCGTTGCGGGCGCAGCCCAGGGTCAGCAGGGAGACGCGTCGGGTGGCGGCTGGGTCCGTGGCGGGGGAAGGCACAACGCTCAGAGTAGCCGCCGGTCCCGGGCGGCCCGACGACGGCGTAGCCCGGGCTGTGACAACCGGGGCTTCGCCCCGGGCCGGGGGCTTCGCCCCGGGCCGGGGGCTTCGCCACCCGGGCCCCGAAAGAGAGCTGTGTCGCCACCCGTGCCAAGGGATGTGGCAGGGTGGACGATCGTGCCGTCCGACTCGCCCCGCCCGACCGTCCGCCGCGCCCGGATCGCCGACGTCCGCAAGATCAAGGCCCTGGTCGACTCGGACGCCGGGCGCGTCCTGCTGGAGAAGGACCTGGTCACGCTGTACGAGGACGTCCAGGAGTTCTGGGTCGCCGAAACGGGTGACGAGGTGGTCGGCGCGGCCGCGCTGCACGTGCTCTGGGAGGACATCGCCGAGCTGCGCACGGTCGTGGTCGACAAGGCCGTCCGCGGCCAGGGCGTCGGGCGGGTGCTGGTCGCCCGGCTGGTCGACGAGGCACGTGAGCTGGGTCTCAAACGGCTGTTCGTGCTGACCTTCGAGACGAGCTTCTTCGCCGGGCACGGGTTCGTGGAGATCGACGGCACCCCGGTGTCGCACGAGGTCTACGAGGAGATGCGGCGGTCGCACGACACGGGTGTCGCGGAATTCCTCGACCTGCCTTACGTCAAGCCGAACACCTTGGGGAATTCCCGCATGTTGCTCGAACTGTGAGTGAAAACCTCCTTTCGGGCGGTGACGTGCGCCACTGCGCTGCCGGAAGCTGATCGGGCACCAGTCCACCGATCGGCAAGGAAAACCGATGCGCACGACACTGCGGAACCTGGGGGCCACCGTGACGGTGGCCGTTTCTGTCGGCGCGGGCGCCCTGCTGGGCACCGGCACCGCGGCCGCCGTCGACATCCCGGCGGTCACCGACCAGTACCTCTTCTCGACGTCGCTGTCCGGCTTCGAAACGATCCGGAACTCCGCGCCCTACTCCGGCCAGCTCGACTGGTCGTCCGACGGCTGCTCCTGGTCGCCGGACACCCCGTTCGGCTGGCAGTTCCTGCCGGGCTGCCACCGGCACGACTTCGGCTACCGCAACTACAAGAAGCAGGGCCGGTTCACCGCGGCGAACCGGCTGAAGATCGACGACAACCTGTACACCGACCTGAAGAGCGTCTGCGGGTCGAACATCGCCTGCAAGGGCGCGGCCTGGACGTACTACCAGGCGGTCCGCAAGTTCGGCGGCTGATCAGCTGATCCGGACGGTCGCTTCCCCGCCGTCCTCGCTCACCGAGACCAGCTCGATCCGGCTGGCGGCGAACGACGTCGCCTGCGGGCCGGTGCGCGGGCCGCTGTGGAGCTCGGCCGTGGTGCTTTCGCCGCGGCCGGGCTCCTTCAGCAGGAACGCCAGCGTGGCCTCCCCCTGCCAGATGCAGGTCATCCCGGGCCGGCACCGCGAGTCGGCGACCACCCGCGTGAAGCGCACGGTGAGGTCTTTCCCCTGCACGGCAACCTCTTGCCCGAGCCGCAAGGCGACCTCGCCCCCGGCGGCGGCACTGACGGTGCTCGGAGCCACCGCGGGCGCCGCCACGGCCCCGGGCCGCCCGGCGGCGACCGAGCTCCCGGCGCCCACCGTGACGACGGCGAAGGCGAACAGTCCGGCTACGAATCGCTGTAGGTCCACGCCTCCATGACGGAACGGACCGAGCCGGGGTTGCACGCGCTACTCGTCGTCGTCGCCGGCGCCGGTGTCGACCGGGCCGCCGCCGCGGATCATGAACAGCACCGACTCCAGTTCCTCCGGCTTGATCAGCACGTCGCGGGCCTTCGAGCCCTCCGACGGGCCCACGACGCCCCGGCTCTCCAGCAGGTCCATCAGCCTGCCCGCCTTCGCGAACCCCACCCGAAGCTTGCGCTGCAGCATCGACGTCGAGCCGAACTGGGACGTCACGATCAGCTCCGCCGCCTGCAGGAGGACGTCGAGGTCGTCCCCGATGTCCGGGTCGATCTCCTTCTTCTCGCCCGCCTTCTGGGCCGTGACGCCGTCCTGGTAGTCCGGCTGCGCCTGCTCCTTCGCGTAGTTGACGACCGCGGCGATCTCCTCGTCGCCGACGAACGCGCCCTGGATGCGGACCGGTTTGCCAGCCCCCATCGGCAGGTACAGCGCGTCGCCCATGCCGATCAGCTTCTCCGCGCCCGGCTGGTCCAGGATGACCCGCGAGTCGGTCAGCGACGACGTCGCGAAGGCCAGCCGCGAGGGCACGTTGGTCTTGATCAGGCCGGTCACGACGTCGACCGACGGCCGCTGCGTCGCCAGGACCAGGTGGATCCCCGCGGCACGCGCCTTCTGGGTGATGCGGACGATCGCGTCCTCGACGTCGCGCGGGGCGGTCATCATCAGGTCGGCGAGCTCGTCGACGATCGCCATGATGTACGGGTACGGCCGGTACTCGCGCTCGGACCCCGGCGGCGCGGTGATCTCGCCCGAGCGCACCTTCTTGTTGTAGTCGTCGATGTGCCGGACCTTGTTGACCTGCATGTCCTGGTAGCGCTGCTCCATCTCCTCCACCAGCCAGGCCAGCGCGGCGGCCGCCTTCTTCGGCTGGGTGATGATGGGCGTGATCAGGTGCGGGATGCCCTCGTACGGCGTCAGCTCGACCATCTTCGGGTCGATCAGGATCATCCGGCACTCGTCCGGCGTCGAGCGCGCGAGCAGCGACACCAGCATCGAGTTGACGAAGCTCGACTTACCGGAGCCGGTCGACCCCGCGACCAGCAGGTGCGGCATCTTCGTCAGGTTCGCGGTGACGAAGTGGCCCTCGATGTCCTTGCCGAGGCCGATCACCATCGGGTGGTTGTCCTTGACCGTGGACGGCGCCCGCAGGACGTCGCCGAGGCGGACCATCTCGCGGTCGGAGTTCGGCACCTCGATGCCGACCGCGGACTTGCCGGGGATCGGTGCCAGCAGCCGGACGTTGTCGGTGGCCACCGCGTAGGCAATGTTCTTGGTCAGCGCGGTGATCTTCTCGACCTTCACACCGGGACCGAGCTCGACCTCGTAGCGGGTGACCGTCGGGCCGCGGGTGAAGCCGGTGACCTGCGCGTCGACGTTGAACTGCTCCAGCACGCCGGTGATCGCCTCGATCATGGCGTCGTTGGCCTTGCTGCGTGACTTCGGCGCGTCGCCGAGCTTCAGCAGGTCGGGCGGCGGGAGCTGGTAGTCGCCTTCGACCGTGCGGGTGACCGCGAGCGGCGGTTCCGGGGCCTTCTTCGGCTTCTTCTCGACGACCTCGGGCGCCGGCTTGGGCTTGGGCGGCTTGATCGGCGTCGGCGCCTCGGCGAGCATCGCGTCGATGTCCAGCTGCTCGGGTTCGGCGTCGCTGGCCTGACGGCGCCGGGACGGCTTGCGCAGCCGCGCGGACTTCGGGTCGGCGTCGGTGACCTTCTCTTCGTCGGTCGCGAAGCCCGAGCGCTGCGCCTCGGCTTCGGCGATCTCCTCCTCGTCGAGGCCCCAGTTGCGCAGCCGCTGCGGGATCTGGCGGACCGGCGTGCCGGTGAACACGAGCACGCCAAAGAACAGCGCGAGGATCAGCAGCGGCACGGCGACCCAGGTGGTGACGCCCATGGTGAGCAGGCCGCCGGAGAAGGCGCCGACGATGCCGCCGGCGTACATCCGGCCGTCGTTGGTCTCGGGCAGCGCGGTGAAGATGTGCAGCATCCCGAGCACGGACAGGACGACCATGATCGTGCCGACGACCATCCGCGGCCGCGTCTCCGGGTGCGGCTCGGACCGCATCAGCGCGACGGCGACGACGACCAGCACCAGCGGCAGCGTGACGGCCCCGGCGCCGAGGACGGTCCGGGTGGCGATCTCCACCCCGGCCCCGATCGGCCCGGCCGCCCGCCACCAGACGCCGACGGCCGCGACGATGGCCAGCGCGATCAGGCCCAGCGCGAGCCCGTCGCGGCGGTGCTCGGCCTCGAGCTCGCGGGTGCGGCCGACCGTCCTGGCCAGCGTGCCGAGGCCCTTGGCCAGCAGGTTCCAGGTGCCGCGGACGCCCTTCCCGAAGATCCCGGGCGTCTTGCGGCGGGCGCGTGGCGCGGGTTTGCGAGGGGCCGGACGTGACTTCGCGGGTGTACGCGGCTTACGCGCCGCTGCCCCCTTCGCGCCGCTTCCCGTGCTTCTCTTCCTCGTCGCCGACCCAGCCATACCGTTTACGGTAACCGGCCGTGGCGGTTCGTCCCACGCGCCACTCTCGGCCCAGGGTGAACTTCTGCCTCACACCGCGGGTTGAGCCGCCATCCGGGTGAACCGATCCGCCCAGTGCGCAATCGGGTGAAATCGGCGTCTGCCATGCTCTGCCCCATGGTCGCGCTGAACTCCGACAACACCGCTCGCCGGGCGCCCGCCATCTGGCGGACCATGCTGAACATCGACCGCGGGCTGGTGAACCTCGTCGGGCGGCTCACGGTCACCGGCCGGGTGCCCGCGCAGCTGCGGGGCAAGCCGCTGCTGATGGCCGCGAACCACATCGGCGTGTTCGACGCCTTCGTGCTGATGGCGGCGTGCAAGCGGATCGGCATCAACCCGCGGTTCATGCTGGCCGGCGGCATCCTCGACGCGCCCGTGATCGGGCCGGCGCTGCGGGTCAGCGGGCACCTGCGGGTCGACCGCAAGCACGCCGGGACCGCCGTCGGGCAGTTCGCCGAGGCCGTCGAGGCGATGAAGACCACGCGCGAGCCGATCATCGTCTACCCGGAGGGCCGGATCAGCCACGACCCCGGGCTGTGGCCGGAGCGCGGCAAGACCGGCGCGGCGCGGCTCGCGCTGGCCTCGGGCGTGCCGGTGATCCCGATCAGCCAGTGGGGCGCGCACGAGGCCGTCTACTGGGGCACCGAGACCGTCAACGGCCCGGCCGACCTGATCCCGCTGGCCCGCTCGGGGCTGAGCGCTCCGCTGCGCCGGCCGCGGTTCCGGGTGCACTTCGGCGACCCCGTCGACCTCTCGGAGATCGACAAGCAGCGCCCGGGCGCCGGGGTGCGTGCGCACGCCAAGATCATGCAGGCGATCACCGACGGTCTCGTCCCGCTGCGCCGCGACGAGCTCGACCGGCCCAAGTTCCACGACCCGACGCGCCCCACCGACACGGTCAGCCCCTGGAAGCCGCCGTCCGTACTGTGAGACGGGCGGGCGCGGCCGCCTAGAGTCGGCGGACGTGAGCACACGGATACTCGTCGTCTACTACAGCTCGACCGGGAACACGGCCGCCCTCGCCGAGTCGCTCGCCGCTGGCGCGCGAGAGACCGGGGCCGACGTGCGGGTGCGGACGGTGCCGGAGACGGTGCCCGCCGACGCGATCGCGCGGAACCCGCGCTGGCAGGCCTGGGTCGACGCCGGCCCGCACCACGAGCTCGTCACCCTCGGCGACCTCGAGTGGGCCGACGGGCTCGCCGTCGGCAGCCCGACCCGGTTCGGCGGACCGGCCGCCCAGCTGAAGTCCTTTTTGGACAGCACGGGTGGGTTGTGGGCGCAGGGAAAGCTGGCGGACAAGGTGGCGACGTCGTTCACGACGGCGTCCACCGCGCACGGCGGCCTGGAGTCGACGCTGCTGACGATCAACAACGTCTTCTACCACTGGGGCGCGATCGTGGTCCCGCTCGGCTACACCGACCCGCACCTCAAGGAGTCGGGCAACCCGTACGGCGGCTCGTTCGTGTCCCGGAAGTCCGCGGCGCCGGACGACATCGCCCTCGACGCGCTGCGGCTGCAGGGCCGGCGGCTGGCCACCATCACCACGCACGTCGCCACCGGGCTGAAGCACGCCGGATGACGGCCCGGGCGCCTCAGCCCGACCCTCGGTCTCAGCGCCGGGCGGCGTTCCGGCGGCGCAGGGCCCAGGCACCGCCGGCACCGGCGAGGACGAGCACCCCGCCGGCGACGAGCGCCGGAGCGGCGGAGCCGTCATCGGCCGGGCCACCGCCGGTCTGCGGCGCACCGTGCGGCTTCACCGCAACCTGCGGCGCGGGCTTCGGCTTCGGCTTGGTGGGTTTCGGCGTGGGCTTGGTGGGCGTCGGTGTGCCGGTGACCCCGACGGTGAACTGCCGCCACCAGCTGCCGGTGCCGCCCTCGAGGCAGGACATGGTCGCGTACCACACACCCGCCTGCACGCCGGTGAACGTGATGGTGTGCCGGTTCCCGTTCTGGACCATGACCCCCTGCTGAACGGGGCTTTGCCCACGGTAGTAGTCGTAAGTCGCCAGAGCCCGGACATCGGCGGTCTCACACGTACCCGTGATGGTCACCGCGTTCCCTTTCACGGTGACCTTCATCGACGTCGGATTGCCCGGGTACGCTTTGTCGGCCGAAGCCACGATCGGCGACAGCAACACGCAACCGGCGGAAACACCAGCGACGACCAAAGTTCTTCGCATTGTTTCACCTCCAGGGTCCTCGCACGGCAACTGCGCGCGAGCCTCTTGGAGACGCCCGCCGCCGGATCGGTGGTTGCCACCCGGACGTAACGAAACGGACTCGCCGGATTCAGTCCTCTTCGGACAGTCCGGGTGCCGCCGGTCGGCGGTCGGGCGTTTCCGCGGCCGACGCCACGACGGCGACAGCGCGTGAAGAGAAATCGCTCGCCGCCGAAATGAATCGCGGGGTTCCCAGTCTCTCGAGGCAGCCGGAAGACGCCTGCCCACCGGCCCGGTTGCGACCTCGACGCAACGAACCGGACTCCGCGCCCGCGTGAGCAGCGTAACCGGGAAAATCGCTTCGGCGGTCACGCCGGGCCACCTACAGTCGCGGTGGTGACCACCGAACTCCCCGTCCTCGCACCGCCCCGGGTCGCCCACCGGGGCCGGGGGACCGCCTACGTCCTGCTCGCCGCGCTGTTCTTCAGCACGTCGGGCACCCTGGGCAAGTCCGTGATGTCCGCCGGGGTCACGCCGCAGCAGGTGGCCGCGGCGCGGATCGCGCTGGCCGGCGTGGTGCTGCTCGCCGGGGTGGCGCTGGTGGCGCCGCGGAAGCTGCGGGTGCGCCGGGCGGAGCTGCCCGTCCTGGCCGGGTACGGCCTGCTCGGCGTGGCCGGCGTGCAGCTGCTCTACTTCGTCGCCGCGGGGCGGATCCCGGTCGGGATCGCCATCCTGCTGGAGTTCGTCTCGCCGGTGCTCATCGCGCTGTGGGTGCGGTTCGTGCGGCGGCACCGGCTGCCGCGGGCGGTCTGGGGCGGCATCGCGCTGGCCATGGCCGGGCTCGCGCTGGTCGCCCAGGTCTGGGAAGGCGTCACGCTGGACGGGCTCGGCCTGCTGGCCGGCTTCGGCGCGGCGCTCTGCTCGGCCGGGTACTTCCTGCTGGGCGAACGCGCGGTGGCCGGGATCGACCCGCTGGGCCTGGTCACCTGGGGCATGGTGATCGGCGCGGTCGCGATCAGCTTCGTCGCGCCGCCGTGGACGTGGCCCGCCGCGCTGCTCGACGTCCCGGTCGGGTTCGGCGCCTGGCACCCGCCGGTGTGGCTGCTGCTGACCCTGCTGGTGCTGGTCGCGACGGTGCTCGCGTACGTCTGCGGCATTTCGGCGCTGCGCCACCTGCCGGCGTCGGTGGCGAGTGTGGTCGGGCTGGTCGAACCGGTGATCACGATCTTCGCGGCGTGGGTGCTCATCGGCGAGGAGCTCGCCTGGCCCCAGCTGCTCGGGTCGGCGATCCTGCTGGCCGGTGCGTACATCGTGCAGCGCTACTCGGAGATCCTCAGCGGGTGAGCTTGCGCAAATTCTGCGTCTGACCTCGCCCGGGTGGACAATTCCCGCGATCGATGCCCACCCGGGGAGGAAGCACCTTGGCGACGAAGTCCGGGCTGCGGCCCGACCTGCGGCAGCGGCACGTCCGGATGATCGCCCTCGGCGGCATCATCGGCGCGAGCCTGTTCATCGGCAGCGGCGCGGTGATCCACACCGTCGGCCCGGCCGCGGTGCTGTCCTACGCCATCGGCGGGCTGCTCGTCGTGCTGGTGATGCGGATGCTCGGCGAGATGGCGACGGCGGCGCCGGCACTGGGCTCGTTCATGGAGTACGCGCGCGACGCGCTCGGCGGCTGGGCGGGCTTCACGATCGGCTGGCTGTACTGGTACTTCTGGGTCGGCGTGGTCGCGTTCGAGGCCGTCGCGGGCGCGAAGATCCTGCAGGGCTGGATCCCCGGCGTCCCGCAGTGGGTGTTCTCGCTGGCGCTGATGCTCCTGCTGACGGCGACGAACCTGGCGTCGGCGCGTTCCTTCGGCGAGACGGAGTTCTGGCTGGCGTCGATCAAGGTCGCCACCATCGTCGTGTTCCTGCTGCTCGGCACGCTGTTCGTGCTCGGGCTCTGGCCGGACGCGCACTTATCGGTCGGCAACATCGGCCTCGACGGCTTCGTCGCGAACGGGCCGTTTTCGGTCGTCCACGGCGTGGTCATCGTGATCTTCTCGTACTTCGGCGCGGAGATCGTCACGATCGCGGCGGCGGAGTCCGACCAGCCGGAGACGGCGGTCCGCAAGGCGACCTCGACGATCGTCTGGCGCGTGATCGTGTTCTACGTGGGCTCGGTGGCGCTGCTGGTGATGATCACGCCGTGGCGCGAAATCCCGAGCGAGACAAGCCCGTTCGCGGCGGCGTTCGGCCGTTTCGGCGTCCCGGCGGCGTCGACGATCGTGTCGGCGGTGGTCCTCACGGCGGCGTTGTCGGTCTTGAATTCGGGGCTGTACACGGCATCCCGCATGCTGTTCGCGCTGCGCCGCCACGGCTGGGCGCCGGCCTGGATCGCGGACACGAACGCGCGAGGCGTGCCGTGGAAGGCGATCCTGGCGTCGACGTCGGTCGGCTACGTGGCGGTGGTGATGAGTTACGTGTCCCCGGACAAGATCTTCTACTTCATCATCAATTCGGCGGGCGCGGTGGCCCTGTTCGTGTACGCGATCATCTGCGGCTCCCAGCTCAGGATGCGCCGCACGCTCGAAGCGACGGCGCCGGAGAAGCTGAAGCTGCGGATGTGGGGCTATCCGTGGCTGAGCTGGGTCACGCTGGTGCTCACGCTCGTGGTGGTGGCGTCGATGCTGTTCGTCGACGAGGAGGCGCGGGCCCAGGTCTACCTCAGCCTGATCAGCCTGGCGGTGATCCTCGGCGTATACGCCCTCATCCGCCGGCGCACGTCCCGTGATTCCGCACGTATCTCGCGTGAGTGAACCCGGAACTCGCGTGATTGGAGCCGTAACTCGCGAATTGCGGCTTTGATCACACGAGTTCCGGCCCTGATCACGCGAGCTCCGGGTCCGATCACGTGCTCAGCCGCCGGCGATCCGGCTCAGGGCCCCGAAAAACACGTCCGTGATCTTGGCCGGGTCCGGGGCCACGAAGGCCTGTCCGCCGGTTGCCGCCGTCAGCTGGTCGAGTTCCGACTTGTCCGCGTCCGGGCCGATGCCCACCCCGATCAACGGGATCGGGCGGCGGGCGTCCTGCAGTTTGGCCAGCTCCGTCAGCAACTCCGCGCGGGAGATGCCGTGCGGGTCCTCGTTGCGGCCGTCCGTCATCACGATCACCAGGTTCAACCGGCCCGGCTCCCACTCGCGGCGCGCGGTCCGGTAGGTGTCCAGCACGCTGTCGTACAGGCCCGTTCCGCCGTTCGGGGTGGCCGTCACCTGGCCCAGCTTCTCCAGCGCTCCGCCGGCCAGGTGCTGGGCGACCGACGCCATCGGGAGCAGCTCGCGGTAGTCCTTGTCGCCGTCCAGGCGGGTCGAGAACGCCAGCATGCGCAGCTGCGTCGCCGGCTTGAACAGGCGCATCGCCTTGGCCGCCGCCTGCATCGTCACCTGCATGCGGTTCAGGCCGGTTCCCGGGACCTGCGCGTTCATCGAACCCGACACGTCGATCAGCACCTGCACGCGCGCGCTCAGGTTGATGCCCGCCCACTGGTTGAGCAGCTCGTCGACCTCCGGGCCGGACGGGAGGTTCGCCGCCCGGATGCCCTGCGGCTGCACCCTCGGGTCGTCGGTGTGGTCGCGCAGGGCCTGGCCGCCCGCCGCGCGCAGGCCGGTGCGGGCGATCGCGTCCGACCCCGTGTCGCCGAGGACCGCGTCGCGCAACGCGTCGACGAGCGGGCGCTGCTGCGGCGTGATCCGGCCCAGCTCCGCGAACGGGTAGTCCAACGTCGGCACCGCCGTCGAGTAGACGGCGACGAGCGGGGACTTCGAGTCCTCGACGTTGTGGCGCAGCAACGAATTCTCCGACGCGGGGAACGCCGTCACCGCGGCCGCGCCCCCGCCGTCGCTCGAGCCCGGCAGCCGGGCGATCAGCTCCGTCTCCGCGCCGAGGGTGTTGGCCGAGAAGCGCCGCAGCGTCGCCACGTACGCGCCCGACGGCTCGGGGGCCGTCTTGACGCTGTCGCGCAGACCGAGCAACGCCAGCGCGCCGACCGGATCGCGCGCCGGGTCGGACATGCCCGGCACCACGCCCGGCGCGGCGAGCGCTTCCGCCCAGGTCGGCACGTGGTCGGGCCAGCCGAGGCCCTTGACGACGTCCGCGGCGACCGCCAGCACCACCGGCGAGCTCGCCACCGATGCCCCGGTTTCGGGGACATCGGCCGCGCCGAGCTGGTGGGCGCGGCGCAGCGCCAGCGTGGAGTCCGGCACCCAGACCTGCGGCCGCGGGCTGCCGTCCGACATGGCGAGCCGCTCGGCCGCCTGTGTCGCCTCCCGCGTCTGGATCTCGATGCTGCCGCACTTCAGGTCGAGACCCTGCACGACGAGCGAAAGCGCGGGCGCGATGTCCGGCGAAGCGGTGACGAGGACCTTCGTGGGCTGCTCGCACGACGGCCGGGCACGCACGGTCGTCACCGTCACCCACGCACCGGCTCCGAGGACGAGCACGACGCCGGTCGCGAGGGCGGGCACGAGCAGCCGGCGTCGTCTGCCGTCCGAATGACGTCCCATCGGCGCGGCCTCTCTGCGCGAGGCGGGGTGGGATCAAGGTTATCCCGCGGCAAAGCGGCGGCTCATGGGCCGGACGGCCTAACAAGCGTGCAGGCCGCACCGAGGGAGTCCCTCGATGCGGCCTGCACGGTGGGTCGGATCTAGACCGGGATGACCGTCGGGACGATCATCGGGCGGCGGCGGTAGGTGTCGGCCACCCAGCGGCCCACCACCCGGCGCACCGCCTGCGCGATCCGGTGCGTGTCGGTGATGCCCTCGGCCTCCGTGCGCGCCAGCTCCATCTCCACCAGCGGCACGACGGCGGCGAGCGCCTTCGGGTCGTCGGAGAAGCCGCGGCCGGACACCGTCGGGCTGCTGACCGCGCGGCCGGTGCTGGAGTCCACCGCGACCGTGATCGCGATGAACCCGCCCTCGCCGAGGACCAGCCGATCCGACAGCGTCGACTCCCCGACGTCGCCGACCGATAGGCCGTCGACGTACACGTGCCCGACCTCGACGCGGCCGGTGCGGGACGCCTTGCCGTCCACGAGGTCCACGACCACGCCGTCCTCGGCGATGACCACGTTCTCCGGCGCGACCCCCGTGCGGATGGCCAGCTCGCCGTTCGCCCGCAGGTGCTTCCACTCGCCGTGGACCGGCATCACGTTGCTCGGGCGCACCGCGTTGTACAGGTACAGCAGCTCGCCCGCCGACGCGTGGCCGGACACGTGGACCTTCGCGTTGCCCTGGTGGACGACGTTCGCGCCGAGCCGGGTGAGGCCGTTGACCACGCCGAACACCGCTGTCTCGTTACCCGGGATCATCGAGCTGGCCAGCACGACCGTGTCGCCCGCGCGGATCGAGATCTGCCGGTGCTCGCCGCGCGCCATCCGCGACAGCGCCGAGAGCGGCTCGCCCTGCGACCCCGTCGAGACGAACAGGACCTTGCTCTCCGGCAGCGTGCTCGCCTGGTCGAGGTCGACGAGCAGGCCGTCCGGCACGTTCAGCAGGCCCAGCTCGGCCGCGATCCCCATGTTGCGGACCATCGACCGGCCGACGAACGCGATCCGGCGGCCGTGCCGCTCGGCGGCGTCGAGGACCTGCTGGACGCGGTGGACGTGGCTGGCGAAGCACGCCACGATCACCCGCTGGTCCACGCGCCGGACGACGTCGTCGAGCACCGGGCCGATGTCGCGCTCGGGCATGACGAACCCGGGCACCTCGGCGTTGGTCGAGTCGACGCAGAACAGGTCGACACCCTCGTCGCCGAGCCGGGAGAAGCCGGCCAGGTCGGTGAGGCGCCCGTCCAGCGGGAGCTGGTCGAGCTTGATGTCGCCGGTGTGCAGGACCACGCCAGCCGGGGTGCGGATCGCCACCGCGAGCGCGTCCGGGATGGAGTGGTTGACCGCGAAGAACTCGAGGTTGAACACGCCGACGTCGCGGCGCTCGCCCTCGCGGACCTGGATGAGGTTCGGCCGCTGCCGGTGCTCCTTGGCCTTGGCCGCGAGCAGGGCGTTGGTGAACTTCGAGCCGTAGATCGGCAGGTCCGGCCGCAGCCGCAGGAGGAACGGGACGGCACCGATGTGGTCTTCGTGCCCGTGGGTGAGCACCAGGCCGTCGATGTCGTCGAGGCGGTCCTCGATCGCGCGGAAGTCGGGCAGGATCAGGTCGACGCCGGGCTGGTCGTCCTCGGGGAAGAGCACCCCGCAGTCGACGATGAGCAGGCGGCCGCCGAACTCGAAGACGGTCATGTTGCGCCCGACCTCGCCGATGCCGCCGAGCGCGACGACGCGCAAGGCACCCTCGGGCAGTGCGGGCGGGGCGTTGGTGGGGCCTGGACCAGGGGGAAGTGAGCTCACCGAGGCAGGGTCCCAACGCTGGTGTGCGAGGTCGGCGCGACGTAGGCCGCTCGCGAATCTGCTTGTGCCACCCGCTCACCATGCCAGTCCTGGGCCGCCGTGTCGCCCAGCGGCACGCCGCCCTGGGCAAGATCAGCGGCGATCAGGGCCGTCTGCTCGGGGGTCGGCGCGACGATCGGCAGCCGCGGGTCGCCGATGTCGAACCCGCGCAGCCGCAGCGCCGCCTTGCTGAAGGCGACCCCGCCGACCCGCGACATCGCGCGCAGCACCGGCAGCATGCCGCGGTGGTTGGTGCGCGCGGTGGAGGTGTCGCCGTTCTCGTAGGCGTCGATCATCGCGCGGATCCGGCCCGCGACGACGTGACCGATCACACTCACCACGCCGACCCCGCCGACGGAGATCCACGGCAGGTTCAGGCCGTCGTCGCCGGAGTAGTAGGCGAGATGGGTGTTGGCGATGACCTCGGAGCCGGCGATCAGGTCGCCCTTGGCGTCCTTGACCGCGACGATCCGGGGGTGCTCGGCCAGCCGCAGCAGCGTGTCGACCTCGATCGGGACGACCGAGCGCGGCGGGATGTCGTAGAGCAGCACGGGCAACCCGGTGCTGTCGGCGACCGTGGTGAAGTGCGCGAACAGCCCGGCCTGGCTGGGCCGCGAGTAGTACGGCGTGACGACCAGCAGGCCGTGCGCCCCGGCCGCTTCGGCCTGCTTGGCCTGCTCGATGCTGTGCGCGGTGTTGTTGGTGCCCGCGCCGGCCACGACGGCTGCGCGGTCGCCGACGGCCTCGACCACGGCGCGGATCAGGTCCTGCTTCTCCGCGTCGCTCGTGGTCGGGCTCTCGCCGGTGGTGCCGTTGACCACGAGGCCGTCGTTCCCCAGCTCCACGAGGTGCTCGGCCAGCTCCTGCGCCCGCTTCAGGTCCAGCGCGCCGTCGGCGTCGAACGGGGTGGCCATCGCGGTGAGCACGCGCCCGAACGGCCGTCCGGGCGCTGCGGTAGGTGGGTTGGACATGGGGAGACGGTACCTCGCCGGTCCGACGAAAACCGCGTCGACCTGGTCACCAGGAGGATTTCCCGGAGCCGGCCGCTCGTCGCGGAACTTCTACTTGACCTTGGTCACGATCGGGGCGGTGATGGGGCCGCCGTCGGCGCGGGCCAGCACGCAGTAGAACTCGCGGCTGGGCTCGTCACCCTGCTTCGCAGGAGCCCGGCGCCACTCGGTCTCGGTGGGCACGAGCGCTCGGAAGGTGAGGTCCGCGCGGTTCGGCTCGGGCACGATCGACGACCGGAACGCGGTCGCGCACGCCGCTTCGGCACTCGCCGTCACCGCGGGCAGGCCCGGGTAGGCCGCGACCTTGGCGTCGTCGGTGCTCCAGTTCTCGACCGAGAGCAGGTTTCCGATCTCGTAGACCTCCAGCGTGTGGCTCTTGTCGCAGTCGGTCCTGTTGTCTTCCTCGCTGATGATCGAGCCGTCCTGCACCGGGGTGTTGAAGCACCGGTAGTAGCCGCCGATGTCGGTGCGGAGCTGGCCGCCGACACCGAAGGTCATGGTCGGCAGCTTCTGGGCGTCCACGGCGGGCGTCTCGTAGGCCTTGCCCGCGAAGAAGCCGCCGATCAGCGCCGCCACGACCAGCACCGCGGCGGCGGCGAGCCACAGGGCGCGGTGGGACTTCCGCTGCGGCGGCTGCGGGGCGGCGGCGCCGAGCATCGCGGTGCCGTGGGGCGGAGTCGGCCGGATGCCCTGCGCCGTGGTCAGCAGGTTCTGGGCCTGGGCCGCGGTCAGCCGCGCGTCCGGGTTGGTGACGAGCAGGCCGAGGATGGCCGCGGCGATCGGGCCCTGGCCGCGGGTGAGGTACGGGATCTCGGTCATGATCGCGTGCAGCGTCGCGGCGGTGGTCGCGCGCTCGAACGGGATCGAGCCTTCGACGGCGAAGAACAGCGTCGCGCCGAGGGACCACAGGTCGGACGCGGGCAGCGCTTCGCGGCCCTCGACGCGCTCGGGCGCCATGAACGCGGGCGAGCCGACGATCATGCCGCTGGTGGTCAGGCGCGGGTCGTCGACGGCGTGGGCGATGCCGAAGTCGGTGAGCTTCACGCGGCCGTCCGGCGCGACCAGGATGTTCGCGGGCTTGACGTCCCGGTGCACGATCCCGGCGGCGTGGGCCGCCTGCAGCGCGGCGAGCACCCGCTCCCCCAGCTGCGCGGCCCGCGCGGCGGGCATCGGGCCGCGCTGGCGCACCAGGTCGGCCAGCGACGGCGCTTCGACGAGCTCCATGACGATGAAGGTGGTCCCGCCGTCGGTGATGACGTCGTAGACGGTGACGATCGCCGGGTCGTTGAGCCGCCCGCCGGTGCGCACTTCGCGGAGCGCGCGTTCGGAGAAGACGGCGGCGGACTCGGCGTCAGGCAGCCGCAGTTCCTTGACCGCGACCTGCCGTCCGATGACCTGGTCCTGCGCCCGCCACACGACACCCATGCCGCCCCGGCCGAGTTCGCCGAGCAGGAGATAGCGGCCCGCGACGACCCGCTGACCAGGCGTAACGGGTGCCTGCGGCGGATAGGGCCGGGTCTGTTCGTCGGTCACGGTGCTCCTTTTGGCGGCGGTCGCGCAGATGCTAGTCGGACCACCGCGGAGCGCCGCGGGTTCCGCGGAATTCGTGATGCGGAACGGACGACACGCGTACCTCAACGGACGACACGCGCACCTGGACGGACGACACGCGTACTCGGAGGGTCGGTCAGCGGTGGGTCTCGCCGCGGTAGGGCAGCCAGCGGTAGCCCGGGGCGAAGTCGCTGAACTCAGCGCGCCGGCCCGTGCGGGCCCAGATCTCCTCGGCGACGACCAGCCCCGGGAAGATCGTCAGGTCCTTCTCCGCCACGAGCTCGTCGTACGTGCGGAACAGGTCGGTTTCGACGCCGGCGAGGGCGTAGCGGTAGACCGGTGGTGCGGTCCGGAGCAGCCAGTAGAGCCGGCGTCCGGCCGCGGTCATCGCCGCCGCCTCTTCGGCCGACTGTGGGCCGATACGGCTGAGGCCTTCGGGGGCCACTCCGCACCACCAGGCGCCTTCGTTCTCGAAGACGCCGGCCGGCCAGCCGTCGAAGTGGCGGGCGAGGTCGCGGGCGTGGGTCTCGCGCTCCCCGCATTCGGCGTTGAGGGCGAAGATCCAGGCCATGGCCGCTACCCCGTTTCGTGGGTCAACCGGTGACCGTGAGGTAGATGAGCACCAGGTTGAGAGCGATGATGATCGCCGCGATCACCGCGGCCGCGACCGTCGTCAGCCGGCGGTTCGCGTCCGCCCCCATCAGATCACGGTCGGCCGTCAGCCGGATCAGCGGCACCAGCGCGAACGGGATCCCGAACGACAGCACCACCTGCGACACGACCAGCGCCGCACTCGGGTCGGCGCCCAGCGCCAGCACCACGATCGCCGGCGTCAGCGTCACCAGGCGGCGCAGGACCAGCGGGATCCGCTTGTGCAGCAACCCCTGCATGATCATCGCGCCCGCGTACGCGCCCACCGACGTCGAGGCCAGGCCGGAGGCCAGCAGGCCGATCGCGAACAGCAGTGCGACGCCCGGGCCGAGCGCCCCCGCGACCGCGCCGTGCGCGCCCTCGATGCTGTCCACGCCCTCCTGGCCCTGCAGGTTCGTCGCGGCCAGCAGCAGCATGCCCAGGTTCACCGCGCCCGCCAGCAGCATCGCCAGGCCGACGTCGGCCCGGGTCGCGCGCAGCAGGCGGCGGCGCCGGACGCCGTCGGGCCGGCCGTGGCGGTCGCGGACCAGGCCCGAGTGCAGGTAGACCGCATGGGGCATCACCGTCGCGCCGAGCATGGCCGCGGCGATGAGGACGCTGCCCGCGCCGTCGAACTTCGGGACCAGGCCTCCCAGCGTCGACGCGGCCGACGGCGGCTCGACGAACAGGCTGGCCAGGAACCCGACGGCGATGACCAGCAGGAGCCCGGTCACCACCCGCTCGAACGTCCGCTGGCCGCCGCGGTCCTGGACCGCCAGCAGCGTCAGCGACACCGCTCCGGTGATCAGGCCACCGACGATGAGCGGGAGGTCGAACAGCAGGTTGAGGGCGATCGCGCCGCCGACCACCTCGGCGAGGTCGGTGGCGATGGCGACGACCTCCGCCTGCGCCCAGTAGGCCAGCCGGGCCGGCCGGGACAGCCGGGCGCGCAGGGCCTCCGGCAGCGACATCCCGCTGACGAGCCCGAGCTTCGCCGACAGGTACTGCACCAGCACGGCCATCAGGTTCGCCACGACGATCACCCAGACCAGCAGGTAGCCGTAGCGGGCGCCGGCGCTGATGTTGGACGCGACGTTCCCCGGGTCGACGTAGGCGATGGCGGCGACGAACGCCGGCCCGAGCAGGGCCGATCCGGTGCGCAGCCGGGTCGCCAGTCTCGGCCGGACAGCCTCGGTCACAGCCATGACGCCCACCTCTCGAAAACCGGATGTCGGGAACCCTAAACCGAAGTTTAGGCGTGCCAAACTTTGTTTTTCAAGGGTGACTGCTCCCACCCCGGCACCCGGGTACCCAGCGAAACGCCCCCGAAAAGTCAGGGGTGGGCGACCTCGTGGCCGGCCTCGCGCAAGGCCGCGACCGCGTCGTCGAGGTCGCCGCCGCGGACCAGGATGTGATCGGTGTCGAACGTCGAGATCGAGAACAACGCCACCCCGGCGGCGGCCAGCTCCGAGGCCAGCGCGGCGATGATGCCGGTGAGGGTGAACTCGAGCGGGCCGCGGACCGAGAGCAGCCGCCAGCCGTCCTCGGCGGCCGTGGCCCCGGCGGGCTCGCGGCCGGCCGGGCAGATCACCGACAGTTCCCCGGGTGTCCGCGTCACCGAAACCAGGGCTTCGCCAGGTGCGAAGAGCTCGGCGGGCACCGCGGCGTCCGCGGGCAGCCGCACGACGGCGTACTCGCCGGGCCGGACGTCGATCGCAAGTCGCTTCATCAGCCTTCCAGCACCTTCGGGCTCGTGGCGATCTCGGTGCCGTCCGGCAACGTCGAGATGGTGAAGTCCGCGAACACGTTCGCCGCGGCCTTCTGCAGCTGCCGCAGGCACTCCACGGCCAGCTCGCGGATTTCGACGTCCGCGTGCTCGGTGGCGCGCATCGCGACGAAGTGCCGCCAGGCCCGGTAGTTCCCGGTGACGACGATGCGGGTCTCGGTCGCGTTGGGCAGCACCGCGCGGGCGGCCTGGCGGGCCTGCTTGCGGCGCAGGGTCGCGCTCGGGACGTCGGCGAACTTCTCCTCGAGCCCGGCCAGCAGCTCGGTGTAGGCGTCGACGCTCGCCCGGGTCGCGGCGAGGAACTTCTCGTGCAGCACCGGGTCGTTCGCGATGATCTCCGGCTCGACGAACTCGGCGTCGCGCTCCGGGACGTACCGCTGCGACAGCTGGGAGTAGGAGAAGTGCCGGTGCCGGATCAGCTCGTGGGTCAGCGAGCGGGAGATGCCGGTGATGTAGAAGGTCACCGAACCGTGCTCCAGCACCGAAAGGTGGCCGACGTCGATGATGTGCTCGAGGTAGCCGGCGTTGGTCGCGGTGGCCGGGTTCGGCTTCTTCCACGACTGGTAGCAGGCGCGGCCGGCGAACTCGGCGAGCGCTTCGCCGCCGTCCGCGTCGGTCGACCACGGCACGTCCCCGGGCGGGAAGAACTCCGTCTTCGCGATCAGCTGCACTCTGGGTGACACGGTTCCGGTCACGTCAGCACTCCTTCTCCCGGTTCCCGCGCAGCCTAACCGCGTGAGGGCGGTCACTCCCGGGGGACACGTGACATCACCGCCGCCTTGACTGACATCATCGATGACGTCATAGTGGTGTCATGGACTTGACGCCGTACATCGCCAACCTTCGCGAGGACCTCGCGAACACGGCTGCCGCCGGGGACGAGCAGACCCGGCGAGCGGCTGCGCTCCTGTCTTCCGCCCTCGAACCCGCCGTCCGCCTGACCCTGATGAACGCGCTCGCCGACCTCGCCGCCGAGGTCACGGCCGCACTGCCGGGCCAGGTGGTGGACGTCCGGCTCGACGGCCGGGACGTCCGCGTGGTCGTCACCGGCGACGCCGAAGGGACGACGTCACGCGAGACACCACGTGACACCACCCCGCCGCCGCCGATCGACGGCGGGGACATCAGCCGGATCACCCTCCGGCTGGTCGAGCAGATCAAGGGGCAGGCCGAACGGGCCGCCGCCGCCCAGGGCGTCTCGCTGAACACCTTCGTGTCGCAGGCGGTCCAGGGCGCACTGGGCCACGGCGCGCTCGGCGGCGGGGGCGGGAGCCGCAAGCACCAAGGCAAGAGCGGCGGGAGCGGTTCGCACCTGCACGGCTGGGTCGAAGGCTGAGGGGACGAGACGATGAGTGAAGAACAGACCACACCGGCCGAAGAGCCGAACGACGACCTGGTCCGGATCGACGAGTTCGAGACCGACAGCCCGCTGGAGCTCGACGTCAGCGTCACGATCGGCCGCGTCGAGGTCGTCCTCGACGGCGACTCCGGCGCGCGCGTCGAACTGCGGCACGACCAGGGCGAGCAGCAGCCGTGGGTGGCGGGCGTGAACAGCCTGCTGTCCTGGGTCGGCGAGCGCTTCGGCGACCAGCTGGGCGTCGACCCGGCGAGCTCCCCCGCCGAAGCCGTCCGGCAGAGCCGGATCGAGAAGCTCGGCAACCGCCTGGTCGTGAGCGCGCCGAAGGCGTGGCAGCTGCGCAACGTCGCCCTGTCGGTCAAGGTGCACGCGCCGGCGGGCTCGCACGTCGAGGTGCGCGCGGGCGCGGCGGACGTCACGGTCACCGGCTCGGCCGGCCGCGTCGACCTGCTGACCGGCTCCGGCGAGGTGAAGCTCGACCGCGCCGACGGCGCGGCGACCATCCGCACCGGCAGCGGCGCCGTCAAGCTGGGCCCGACGCTGGGCGGGCTGCAGCTGCGCAGCGGCAGCGGCCACGTCGAGGCGTCGTCGATCGCCGGCTCCGCGACCCTGGCCACCGGCACCGGCGACGTCTGGCTGGGCGCGGTTTCGGGCGAGGTGATGGCCCGCACCGGCAGCGGCGACCTGTCCGTGGCCGACGCCGGGTCCGGCTCGCTCGACCTGATCACCGGCTCCGGCGAGGTCCGGATCGGCATCCGCGGCGGCACGTCCGCCGAGGTGGACCTGACCTCCAGCGGCGGCCGCGTCTCCAGCGAGCTGGACGTCGCCGACACCGCCCCCGAGGGCGGCGTGAAGCTGAAGGTGCGAGCCCGCACGGGCACCGGCAACGCCGTGGTGACGCGCGCGGCGGGCTGAGTAAGGGGGAGGAACGGGCCGTTCCCGGTACGGGGGTGCCGGGAACGGCCCGTTCGCGCGAAATGCCAGAGAGGGGCGTGCGCAGAACACGGCGAACGAAGGGTGAATCCGTCGACCGCATTCACGACGCCGTTCTGGCGCAGGCGCGGGCCCGTCCGGACGCCGTGGCCGTGATGCACTCGGGTGCATCGCTCGCCCGGGCACCACGTGGGTGTTCCTCACGCGGTCGATCCCGCTGGTGGTCGGCATCCTCGCCGTGCTCCGCGCGGGCGCGGCGTACGTGCCGCAGGACATCCGGGCCACCCCTCCCCCGCAGCCTCGCGGTTGTGCGCGCCGGGGTGTTCGCCGGATCCGCGGATCGACCGCACCACCCTGGCCCCGGCCACGGGTCTCGATCCGGCCCACCTCGGAGCGAATGGTGCGCCGCCGCGCTGATGTCGCGAATGACT
>NZ_JBSFNC010000078.1:0-42741 GCF_053586895.1 Amycolatopsis sp. NPDC003731
CCCCGCCGGCGGTGGCGTCGGCGAAGCGGTCGAGCACCCGGCGACACCGCGGGCCGGGGGGCCTCGCTCAGGCTTCGAGTTCGCGGGCTTTCGGCCGGTAGCCCAGCCGTCCCCGGGTGGCGATGAGCAGGACCAGGGCCACCGCCGTCGAGGCGAGCAGGAATGCGTGGGTCGTGTCCTGGGCCCGCAGCGACGGGAACATCTCCGACCAGGCGATCGAGAAGAAGTTGTTGACGCTCGTGTGCAGCAGCATGGCGAGCGGCAGGCTCTGGCCGGTGCGGTTGAACACCCATGTCATGATGATGCTGAAAGTCACGCAGGTGGCGACGAACTCGATCGGCGTCAGCCAGGTGACGTCCGGCCAGCCACCCCACTCGCTGAAGAACAGCGGCAGGTGCCACACGCCCCACAGCGGGCCGAGGATCAGCGTGCCGCCGAGCGGTCCGTAGCGCTGCTGGAGGCGGGGCAGGGCGAAGTCGCGCCAGCCCGGTTCCTCCGCGAGTCCGGTCGTCACCATCTGCAGCAGCAGGCCGGGCAGGTAGGCCACCAGCGTCGCCACGGCCGGGGCGAGGGGAGTCTGCTCGGTCAGCGCCATCGTGGCGATCGTGAGCAGGGCCGGCACGCTGAGCACCACCGCCACGTACCAGAACCAGTGGACCCGCCACTTGAACAGCCGCGCGGTCCACCGGCGGAGGCCGGTGCGTCCGTCGGCGAGGGCGGTCACCAGGAACGCCGCGGCGATCGGGCCGAGGTAGGCGCCCGGCAGGACGCCGGCGAACTGCGCGGTGCCGAGCAGCTCCGGGAACCGGAAGTGGAGGACGCCCAGTCCGTTCTCCGACAGGATGTACGGCGTCCACGCGACCCAGCTCAGCAGGTTGGCCAGGGCGAAGAACCAGGTCAGCGGGTGCCTGCGGAGGCTGTTCCGCAGCCTGCCCCCGCCACCGGTCCGCTCTTCGATGTCCACTCGGGTTGCCACCACACTGTCCCTTCGGGAGTTGCTCTTCCGATGGGAAAAGCACACCAGCCGAAGGCGGCCGGGTCATTCCCGCGAGCACCCGAAGCGGGGTAGCGCAGGCGCTACCGGCGGCGGTAAGCCATCCCGGCCGCCACCGCACCGGCCAGCGCTCCGGCCCCCAGCACCGATGGCACGCCGATCTTCGCGGCCTTCCGGCCGGTCCGGAAGTCCCGGATCTCCCAGCCCCGCGCCCGGGCGACGTCGCGCAGCCCGCCGTCGGGGTTCACCGCGACCGCCGTGCCGACCACCGACAGCATCGGGATGTCGTTCGCCGAGTCCGAATACGCCGTGCAGCGCTTCAGGTTCAGCCCCTCGCGCGAGGCCAGGGCCCGCACCGCGTGCGCCTTGGCCCGCCCGTGCAGCAGGTCACCCACCAGGCGGCCGGTGTACACACCGTCGCGGGTCTCCGCGACCGTGCCCAACGCGCCCGTGAGACCGAGCCGGCGGGAAATGATCGCCGCCAGCTCGATCGGGGTCGCCGTCACCAGCCACACCCGCTGGCCCGCGTCCAGGTGCATCTGGGCCAGCGCGCGGGTTCCGGACCAGATCTTGTCCGCCATCAGCTCGTCGTAGATCTCTTCGCTGATCGACGTCAGCTCCGCCACCGTGCGGCCGGCCACAAAGGACAGTGCGCGCTCGCGGTGGGTCTTGATGTCCTCTTTGTTCTCCCGGCCGCCGAGGCGGAACTTGATCTGGCCCCAGACGAACCCGGCCAGGTCCGACGACGTGAAGAACTTGCGCGCGGCCAGGCCGCGGGCGAAGTAGAAGATCGACGCGCCCATCATCATCGTGTTGTCGACGTCGAAGAACGCGGCCGCGGTCAGGTCCGGCGGCGCGGGCGGGGCCGGGGGTTCGGACAGGGCGTGCGCGGCCTCCGCCGACGCCTCGCCCGCCAGCGCGGCGAGCCGTTCGAGCTCCTGACTCTTGTCCTTGCCACGCCAAGCTGACACGTACACCGCCTCCACGTCTCCTTCGCACAGCGTAGCGAGCCGCCCACCGCGCCCTCGCAGGTGTGGGCCGGACCTCAGCCGATGATGATCGGCGGAAGCCCCGGCAGGAGCGGCGGCAGCGAGATCAGCGGGGGCTGGGACGTCGTCGTGGTCGGCGCCGGCGGGCGGGACGTCGTCGACGGCTGGCCGAACACCGGGGGCGGGGTCACCCCGCCGGTCGGTACCGGGATGCCCGGGGTCGCCGCGGCGTCCGACGGCGGCAGCTGCGTGCCCGTCGGCGTCGGCGTCGTGCTCTCCTGCGACGAAGGCGCGACCGACGCCGTCGGCTGCTCCCCGGCCGCCGGAGCGGGCCGCTGGGTGCACTCGCCGGTCGCCGGGAGCGGGCCCAGCTCGTCCGCCGCGCCGGTGGTGATCTGGTAGCAGTTCATCCGCGCCACCAGGCCGCTCGCCCGCTCCTGGACCTTGCTGAGCAGGTCGCGGACGTCGCCGAACACCGGGGCGGCGTCCGCCGGGAGCGGCAGCGCGGCCAGCCGGGCCGCCTGGTTGCGGGCCCACAGCCGGACGTCGGACAGCGCCTGCGTGCCGCCGCCGTCGGTGGTCGCCACGGTGGACAGCTGGGCGACGCCGGCCCGCAAGTCGGCGGCGAAGTCGTCGTACGCGGTCCGGTAGTCGGCGGCGCTCGCGTCTTCCGCCGCCAGCTCGCCGAGCTCGGTGATCCGGTTGGTGGCGAACTCGAGGTGCTTGCGCGCCTTCTCCTGGTCACCGAACGTCAGGCCCAGCGCGGTCGACTCGCCGGCGCGCTTGACGCCGTACAGCGGGTCACCGGGCAACGCCGTGCGCGAGAGCACCAGCGTCAGCCCCGAGAGCACGAGGAAGAGGAAGAGCGCGGCGGCCACCAGGTCGGCGGTCCGCGGCCGCCACCTCCGACGCGGGGTGGTGGCCGCCGCCGTCTCCAGGCGGCCCGCGATCTCCGCCCGGATCCGCTGCCGCGTCTCCAGGTCCGGTGACCCGGCCGCGCCGAGGTCGCGCAGGGCGCCGACGATCGCGAGCTCGTCGGCGAACTCCCCGTCCCGGCGGACCGGCGACGGTTCCAGGGCACGCGCGAACCGCTCGCTCTCGGCTCGCTCACGCGCAAACCTCACGGCGCTGCTCTCCATCCCGGGCTTCGGCCGGCCTGACACCGGTCTGCGTGGGGTAACGATCCAGAAGCCGCCAGGGTTACCGGTTTCGGCCGACGAACGGAAAAGTTCGCGGGTTCAGCGCAATCCGGTGGGCAGGAGTTGTGCCAATCGGCGTACCGCGCGGTGCTGGAGCGCCTTGATGGCGCCTTCGTTGCGGTTCATGATCTCGGCCGTCTCGGCCACCGACAAGCCCTGCAGGAACCGCAGGACGATGCATTCGCGCTGGTCCTCGCCCAGTTCGGCGACGCAGCGCAGCAGCTCGGCCCGGGTGGCGCGGCTGATCGCCTCCTGCTCGGGGCCCACCTGGGCGGTCGCGCCGACGCTGAACGGCGCCGAACCCGGCTCGGTGACCTCGTCGGTGACCACCTCGAGCTTGAACCGGCTCGACTTGACGTGGTCGAGCACGAGGTTGCGGGCGATGGTGACGAACCAGGCGCCGACGTCACGTCCCTGGTAGCTCACCGACGTGATGCGGCGCAGCGCGCGCAGGAACGTCTCGCTGGTGACGTCCTCGGCGAGGTCGCGGTCGCCGAGGCGGAACAGCACGTACCGGTAGACGACGTCGACGTAGCGGTCGTAGAGCCGGCCGAACGCGGACGAGTCGCCGTCCTGCGCGGCCCGCACCAGGTCCCAGGCCTCGGCCTTCGCCGCCTCGGCGCGCTCGTCGTCGGCCGCCTGCCTGCTCAGTGGCACGGACGGCGCCCGTCCGAAGACGCGCTCGGCGAACATGAAGACGGGCCCACGGCTCACGGCGGTCGGCACGGTCATCGGGCGGCACCTCCGGCGGTGGCTTCGGCCCAGCGGGCCACGGTACCCCCGGAACGGCGGCGAGCAGGGATCGGCCGGCTCGCATGCCCCACGACCTCGTGGGCAGGCAAGTTCCTCACGGCGACTCCCTCTCTCCGGCCGCGGCGGTGATCAACACCACCGGCGCGACGCAGTGCAGCATACGTGTAGTTACCGCTAAGTAGGTAGTGGTTCCGGGGTTGCGCAGACGCGACGCTCGCGGTCAGCACCCATGACGTCGCTTCAGATGACAGACTTGCAACGGTTGACGCCGGGCGAGAAGAGGTGGGTCGCGGGTGAGTGCTCCAGAAGGGACGCAGCCGGGGGTCGGCGGGCTGCTCACACGGGCCGCGGCGACGTGGCCGGAGCACCCGGCCGTGGTCGAAACCGGCACCGGGCGCAGCCTGACCTACCGCGAGGCCGACGCGGCCGCCCAGGCCCAGGCCCGCCGGCTGGCGGACGCCGGGGTCGGCCCCGGCGACCGGGTGGGGCTGCGGCTGCCGACGTCGGTGGACTTCGTCATCGCCTTCTTCGGCGCGCTGCGGGCGGGCGCCGTGGTCGTCCCGCTGTCGCCGCAGGTGCCCGGGCCCGAGCTCGAGAAGCTCCTCGAGCACAGCGGCGCGAAGGTCGTCGTCCAGCGCGACGCCGAGGGGGATCTCCCCGACGGCGTGAGCGGTCTCACGCCGGGGGGTGACCCGGACGGAGGAGGGGATTTCCCCGACACCGGCCGGGCCGGCGAGGACATCGCGGTCATCTCGTACACCTCGGGCACGACCGGCCCGCCGCGCGGGGTGATGCTGTCGCACCGCGCGCTGCTGGCGAACCTCGAGCAGATCAGCGCGGTCGAGGGCGTGCTCGAGCAGGACGACCGGGTGCTGATCACCATCCCGCTCTTCCACGTCTACGGCCTCGGGCCCGGCCTGCTGCAGGCCACCGCGGTCGGCGCGACGGCGGTGCTCTCCGAGCGCTTCGAAGCCCAGCGCACGCTGGACGACTGCGCCGAGCACCGCGTCACCTCGATCACCGGCGTCCCGACGATGTACGGCGAGTTCGCCGCGTTCGGCGCCGACGAGCTCCGCCGCGGCCTGGCCACCGTGCGCCGGATGACCTCGGGCGCCGCGCCGCTGCACCCGAAGGTGCTGACGGCCATCCGCGAGGCCACCGGCCTCGACGTCTACGAGGGCTACGGCCTCACCGAATGCGCGCCGGTGGTGACGTCGACGCTGGTCACCGGCTACCCGAAGCCCGGCTCGGTCGGGCGGCCGCTGCCCGGGATCGAGCTGCGGCTGGTGGACAGCGACGGCACCGACCAGGCCGTCCCGCTCGACCCGGACGACGTCGACGACGTCTTCGAGGCCGAGGGCGAGACCGGGCTGGTGTCGATCCGCGGCGCCAACCTCTTCTCCGGCTACTGGCCCGACGGCGGCCACGGCCCGGACGACGAGGGCTGGTTCCGCACCGGCGACGTCGGCTACCTCGACACCGACGGCGACCTGCACCTGGTCGACCGGGCCAACGACCTGATCATCGTCAACGGCTTCAACGTCTTCCCGCGCGAGGTCGAGGAGGTCATCGGGCAGCTGCCCGAGGTGGCCGAGGCCGCGGTCGTCGGCGTCGTCGACGAACGCAGCGGCGAGGCGGTGAAGGCGGTCGTGGTGCCGTCGGCCGGGGCGGCGCTGTCCGAGCAGCAGGTCGTCGACCACTGCGCGGCCCACCTGGCCGGGTACAAGGTGCCGCACCTGGTCGAGTTCGCCGAGTCGCTGCCGCACTCGGCCACCGGGAAGCTGCGCCGCCTGCGGCTGCGGTAGGAAGGACGGCATGGCGCACGAAGTGACGGTGCTGGGCCGGGACGGCTGCCACCTCTGCGAGGTCGCGGAAGCCGAGGTCGCGCGGATCTGCGGGGAGCTCGGCGTGGCGTGGAAGGCCGAGGACGTCGACACCGACCCGGAGTGGCGCGCGGAGTACGGCGACCGCGTCCCGGTGATCCTGGTCGACGGCGCCGAGCACGGGTACTGGCGCGTCGAAGAGGACAGGCTGCGGCGCGCGCTGCAGCCGTAACCGGCTCGTAAGGGCGATCGAGCAGCCGCTTCACGTCTTCGCTCCGAAGATGGAGACGTGAGCACTCTGCAAGAAGCGCCGCCCGAAGCGCCCCGGCGGCTCTCGCTGCCGGTCGCGACGCTGATCGGCCTCCTCGCGCTGGCCGCCGCCCTCGGCGTCGGGCACCTGGTCGCGGGCTTCGTCGGGTACACGGCGTCGCCGTTCATCGCGGTGGCGAACTACGTCATCGACCACAGCCCGACCGCGATCGTGAAGTGGGCCGAGCGGACGCTGGGCACCTGGGACAAGCCGGTGCTCAAGCTCGGGCTCGCGGTGGTGCTGGTCCTGTTCGCGCTGCTCGCCGGCCAGCTCTCGCGCCGGACGCCGCGGGCCGGGCAGATCCTCGTCTTCGTGCTCGGTGCCGCCGGGGTCGCGGCCGTGTTCGCACGCAGCGACCTCGGGCAGGTTTCGCTGCTCGCGCCGGTCGCCGCTCTGGTCGCCGGGCTCGCGGTGTTCACCTTCCTGCACCGGCTCGCGCTGCCCGTCGACGTCGGGCCGGACCGGGGCTTCGACCGGCGGAAGTTCCTGCGCGCCGGGGTCGGCGTCGCCGCGGGGTCGGGCCTCGCGGCCGTCGTCGGCCAGGTCGCCGGGACCAGCTCGAACGCCGAGGACTCGCGGGCCGCCGTCGGGCCGCTCGTGCCCGCGCGCACCGCGCCGCCACTGCCCGCGGACGCCGACTTCGCGAAGCTGGGCTCACCGCCGTTCCTCACGCCGAACGCGGACTTCTACCGGATCGACACCGCGCTGGTCGTGCCGCAGATCCGCACCGAGGACTGGAGCCTGAAGATCCACGGGATGGTCGACCGCGAGGTGACCTTCTCCTACGCCGACATCCGCAACCGGCCGCTGGTCGAGCGCCGGGTGACGCTGACCTGCGTGTCCAACGAGGTCGGCGGGCCGCTGATCTCGAACGCGTCCTGGATCGGCGTCGACCTGGTGGACCTGCTGGACGAGGCCGGGGTGCAGGCGGGCGCGGAGCAGATGTTCGCGACCAGCGTCGACGGCTGGACGTGCGGGACGCCGGCGAACGTCGCCCTCGACCCGGCCCGCGGGGCGATGCTGGCGATCGGCATGAACGGCGAGCCGCTGCCGGTCGAGCACGGCTTCCCGGCGCGGATCGTCATCCCCGGCCTCTACGGCTACGTGTCGGCGACGAAGTGGGTCGAATCGCTCGAATTCACCAAGTGGGACGCCCGCCAGGCGTACTGGCTGAGCCGCGGCTGGGCCGAGCAGGCGCCGATCAAGACCGAGTCCCGCATCGACACGCCGAGCGGCTTCGCGGGCGTCACGGCGGGCAAGGTCCGGCTGGCCGGCACGGCGTGGGCGCAGCACACCGGGATCGCGAAGGTGGAGGTCCGGCTCGACCAGGGCGAATGGCGGGAAGCGACGCTGTCGGCGGAGGTGAGCAAGGACACCTGGCGGATGTGGTGGATCGAGCTGGACGTGCCGAAGGGGACGCACCAGGCGTCGGTCCGGGCCACCGACTCCGGCGGCTACACGCAGACGGAGAACCGCGCGGACCCGGTCCCGGACGGCGCCACCGGCTGGCACTCGGTCACCCTCGACGCCCGCTGACCGCCCCAAGCGCCTCGGCCCGGTGCCGCGAATGACTCATTCGGGACGTCCGAGGCCGCGAATGAGGCATTCGCGGCAATGGGGCGCGACCGATCGGGACTGGCCGCTCGCAGCGCGGGACCGGCCGTTCGCCGCGCCGCCGCGGGGACGTCGCCGGGCGGCAGTCGATCACCGCCCGGGTGGACGAGCGCCGGAAGTGCCTGGCGGACAAGGATTCTGACGCCGCGTCATGATCGTACGGTCGTCGGAACCGCCTCCGACCAGTGACTTTGTGCGTGCGTTCACAAGTGGTCTACCGTAGGAGCGTCGCCCGGGACGGGCCGGTATCGAACCGGACTCCGGGGCCTGGGTCAAGACACAGTTCCGAATGGCGATGGCCGCCAGACGTGCACAGCGGGCAGGAGAACTACGGCGTGGTGACACAGCGGGGGAGGCGCGACGCGGCGGACTCCCCGGGCCGGGCGCCCCGGCGGCCCCGCCGTCCGGCCGGCCCCGACGCCGACAACGCCCCCACCGCCGAGATGCCCGCGGTACCCGCCGGTGAGCCGGGCCGCAACGGGGATGCCCCCGAGGCCGTCCGGGCCAAGTCGATTCCCGAAGCCGCCGTCGCGCGGCTCGCCGTCTACCTCCGCGTATTGTCCGGAATGTCGGAACAGGGTGCGACCACCGTTTCGAGCGAAGAACTGTCGCAGGCCGCCGGCGTCAATTCCGCGAAGCTGCGCAAAGACCTCTCCTACCTGGGCTCCTACGGCACCCGCGGTGTCGGTTACGAGGTCGGCGTCCTGGTCAGCCAGATCGAGCGCATCCTTGGCCTGACCCGCCAGCACAAGGTCGCCGTGGTCGGGATCGGCAACCTGGGCCACGCGCTGGCCAACTACGGCGGCTTCCCGGGGCGCGGCTTCCCGGTCGAAGCGCTGTTCGACCTGGACCCGGACCTGATCGGCGTGCCGGTCGGGGGCCTCCCCGTCTCGCACATGGACGACATCCCGCGGATCTGCGCCGAACGGGGCATTTCCATCGGCGTGATCGCCACTCCGCCCACCGCCGCGCAATCGGTGTGTGACCGCCTGGTCGCGGGCGGTGTCCAGTGCATCCTCAACTTCGCCCCGGTCGTTCTGCAGGTTCCTGCTCACATCGAGGTCCGCAAAGTGGATTTGGCCGTGGAGCTGCAGATACTCTCGTTCCATGTGGCCCGCCGAGCGGATGACGCCGCTGGCAATCAGGGCAATTCCGGATTACCTGCGGGCGTACTGCCGTCCGAAAATGGGAACGGCAGGCGGAACGGCTCGGGACCGGACGGCGGACGGGAAATGGTGGTGCGCTCATGAGCGTGTTGGCGGTCGGTCTTTCGCACCGGAGTGCGGAGCTGAGCACGCTGGAACGCGTCGCGGTGCCCGCGCCCGAGGTCGGCAAGGTCCTCGACGAGCTGCAGCAGGCCGAGCACGTCAGTGAGGTCATGCTGGTCTCGACGTGCAACCGGATCGAGGTCTACGCGGTCGTCGAGACCTTCCACGGCGGCCTCAACGACGTCTCCGAGGTGCTCGCCCGCCAGGCCGGGATGGCGCCCGCCGAGCTCTACGACAGCCTGTACGTCCACTACGCCGGTGCCGCCGTCGAGCACCTGTTCTCGGTCACCTCGGGCCTGGACTCGATGGTCGTCGGGGAGACGCAGATCCTCGGCCAGATCCGCGGCGCCTACGCCACCGCCCGCGAGGCCGGCACTGTCGGCCGCACGCTGCACGAGCTCATCCAGACCACGCTGCGCGTCGGCAAGCGCGTGCACAGCGAGACCGGTCTCGACCAGCTCGGCGCGTCGGTCGTCTCCGAAGCCCTCGCCGCGGCCGGGGACGTCACCGGCAAGCACGCCGTCATCGTCGGTGCCGGCTCGATGGGCGCGCTGAGCGCCTCGCAGCTGCGCAAGGCCGGGATCGGCGAGATCACCGTCGCCAACCGCACCGACGCCCGCGCCCGCCGCCTCGCCGCGAACGTCACCGAGCAAGGCGTGCCGGCCCGCGCGATCCCGCTGTCCGCCGTCGCCGACGCGGTGCGCGACGCCGACATCGTGATCTGCTGCACCGGCGCGCAGGACGCCGTCTTCGCCCCGGAGCACGTGCTGCCGCGCGGTGGCCGGGAGCTCGTCGTCTGCGACCTGGGCCTGCCTCGGGACGTCGACCCGGAGGTCGGCGAGCTGGCCGGCGTCCGGGTGGTCGACCTGGCCACCATCCAGCGCCGGATGCGCGAGGCGGGCACGCCGACCACCGAGCGCCAGACGGCCAGGGCGACCGGGATCGTCCTCGACGAGGTCCGCGACTACCTCGCCGGGCAGCGCAGCGCCGAGGTGACGCCGACGGTGACCGCACTGCGCCGCCGCGCGGCCGAGGTCGTCGACGCCGAGCTGCTGCGCCTGGACCACCGCCTGCCCGGCCTGGACGGCGCCGTCCGCGAAGAGGTCGGCCGCACGGTCCGCCGGGTGGTCGACAAGCTGCTGCACGCGCCGACGGTGCGGGTGAAGCAGCTGGCCGCCGAGACGGCCGACACCGACTACGCGAACGCGTTGCGTGAACTGTTCTGCCTCGACCCGCAGGCGCCCGCCGCGGTGGCGAGCCCGAAGCCCCCCTCAGAGAAGAAGTAGCAGTGACCAGAGTCATTCGCATGGGTACGCGCGGTTCGAAGCTCGCGCTCGCCCAGACCGGGACCGTCGCCGACGCCCTGCGCGCCACCGGCGCCGAGGTCGAGATCGTCAAGGTGACCACGCCCGGTGACCAGTCCTCCGCGCCGATTCCCACGATCGGGGTCGGCGTCTTCACGTCGGCGCTGCGGGAGGCGTTGCTGCGCAACGAGGTCGACGTCATCGTCCACTCGTACAAGGACCTGCCGACCGCCCCCGAACCGGGCATCTCGCTGGCCGCCGTGCCCCCGCGCGAGGACCCGCGGGACGCGCTGGTCGCCCGCGACGGGCTGACGCTCGGTGAGCTGCTGCCGGGCGCGAAGGTGGGCACGGGCTCCCCGCGGCGCACCGCGCAGCTGCGGGCGCTGGGTCTCGGTTTGGAAATCGTGCCGATTCGCGGCAATATCGACACCCGCATGCGCAAGGTGTCCGACGGCGAGCTCGATGCCGTGGTGCTCGCGCGTGCCGGACTGGCCAGGATCGGCCGGGCCGAGGCGATCACCGAGACCCTCGACCCGATCCAGATGCTGCCCGCGCCCGCGCAGGGTGCGCTCGCGGTGGAGTGCCGGGCCGCCGACGTGGACCTCGAGCAGCTGCTCCGGTCCACTTTGGACGACGAGGGCACGCGGGCCGCGGTGACGGCCGAGCGTTCCCTGCTGGCCGCGCTCGAGGCGGGGTGCAGCGCGCCGGTGGGCGCGCTCGCCGAGGTCGTCGAAGACCTCGACGCCGAGGGCAAGGTCGTGGAACGGATCTCGCTGCGCGGCACCGCCGCCGCGGAAGGCGAGAACGGCGCGGTGGACATGGTCCGGGCCTCCGCGCTGGCCGACAAGGACCAGGCCGCCCAGCTGGGCAAGGACCTGGCCGCCGAGCTGCTGGACCTGGGCGCCGGAGCACTCTCCGGACCCGCGCAGTAGCGCTCTCGCGAGCGCTTCGAAGAGACGTGTAGGAGACCTGCGTCCGTGCATTCGCGCACGGTCGCCGCAAGAGGAGAAACGCACAGATGACCCCCGCGCGAAAGACCACCGGGCGCGTCGCGTTCGTGGGCTCCGGCCCCGGCGACGCCGGCCTGCTCACGGTCCGTGCCCAGGAGCTGCTGACCAAGGCCGAGGTCGTGGTGACCGACCCCGACGTCCCGCAGGCCGTGCTGGCCATGGCCGCCGAAGGCGCCGAGGTCCGGCCCGCCGTCGGCGAGGCCGCCGAGGTCGCCAAGGACCTGACCACCGAGGCCAAGGCCGGCCGGCTGGTGCTGCGCCTGGTCGCGGGCGACCCGCTGACCACCCCGGCTGTGGTGGCCGAGGTCCAGGCGGTCGCGCGCACGAGCGCCGTGTTCGACGTCATCCCGGGCGTCTCCCCGGCCGCGGCCGTCCCGGCGTACGCGGGCGTCGCGCTGGGCGGCACGCACACCGAGGTCGACGTCCGCGGCGACGTCGACTGGGCGGCCCTGGCCGCCGCGCCCGGCCCGCTGGTGCTGCACGCGACGTCGGCGCACCTGGCCGAGGCCGCGTCGGCGCTGACCGGCAACGGCGTCCCGGCGTCCACCCCGGTCGCGGTCACCGCGAACGGCACCATCAACACCCAGCGGACCCTCGACACCACGCTCGAGAAGGTCGCCAACGACGCGGGCGAGCTCGTCGGGCCGCTGATCGTCACGATCGGCCAGGCCGCCGGCCACCGCTCGAAGCTGTCGTGGTGGGAGTCGCGCGCGCTGTACGGCTGGAAGGTCCTGGTGCCGCGCACCAAGGAGCAGGCCGGCGAGATGGCCGAGCGCCTGCGCGGCCACGGCGCGACCTCGCACGAGGTGCCGACGATCTCGGTCGAGCCGCCCCGCAGCCCGGCGCAGATGGAGCGCTCGGTCAAGGGCCTGGTCGACGGCCGCTACCAGTGGATCGTGTTCACCTCGACCAACGCGGTCCGCGCGGTGTGGGAGAAGTTCGAGGAGTTCGGGCTCGACGCCCGCGCGTTCTCCGGCGTGAAGATCGCCTGTGTGGGTGAGTCGACCGCGGCGAAGGTGCGCTCGTTCGGCATCATCCCGGAGCTGGTCCCGTCGGGCGAGCAGTCGTCCGAGGGCCTGCTGGCCGAGTTCCCGCCGTACGACGACGTGCTGGACCCGGTCGACCGCGTGCTGCTCCCGCGGGCGGACATCGCCACCGAAACGCTGTCGGCCGGCCTGCGCGAGCGCGGCTGGGAGATCGACGACGTGACGGCGTACCGGACCGTTCGGGCCGCCCCGCCGCCCGCCGAGACCCGCGAGATGATCAAGACCGGCGGCTTCGACGCGGTCTGCTTCACCTCGTCCTCGACCGTGCGGAACCTGGTCGGCATCGCCGGCAAGCCGCACACCCGCACGCTGGTCGCGTGCATCGGCCCGAAGACCGCGGAAACCGCGGTCGAGTTCGGGCTGCGCGTGGACGTCCAGCCGGAGAAGGCGGACGTGCCGCACCTGGTGGACGCCCTGGCCGAGCACGCGGCTCGGTTGCGTGCGGAGGGTGCGCTGCCGCCGCCGCGGAAGGCGAAGCGGGCGCGCCGCTCCTGAGGTTCTCGACGTCGAAGGCCGCCCCGGTCGGGGCGGCCTTCGGTCGTTTCAGCGGTCGTTGGTCTCACGCCACTTCAGGTAGCCGGCCACCGAGGCGGGGACGTCGAACCGGGGCTTGAAGCCCGTGTCCTCCGTGAGCCGCGAGATGTCCAGGTACGGGCCGTTCGAGCCGCCCGGCTGGAGGGTGGCGCCCAGCGCCGACGCGAACTCGCCGTAGGTGAACGGGCGGCCGCTCGACACGTTGTAGACCTCGTGGTTCAGCGTCGGTGCCGTCGTCAGCAGGGCGATCGCGCGGCCCGCGTCCGGGGCGTAGCAGACGTCGCCGCCGTCATCGGTGTGCAGGTGCGAGGTTCCGGTGTTGACCAGCGAAGGGATCGGGCAGAACGGCGACTCCGGGTCCACCAGCGGGCCCCAGATCGTGCCGATGCGCAGCACCACCGGCTGGATGCCGCTGCCCGCCAGGCTGTGCGTCGTCAGCGGCTCGACCGCCTTCTTGTACGCGATGATCAAGTGCGGCAGCGACGCCGTCGGCAGGGGGAGGTCTTCCGTCCACGGGACCTCGGGACGGCCGATGTACACGCCGAGGCTGCTCGCGACCGCGAACCGGCGGACGCCCCACGCGCGGGCCGCGGTCAGCGCGTTCAGCAGCCCCGCGGTGTCCGTGCGGAAGAACTCGACCGGGTCCTCGCCGGGGATGCTGCCGGCGAGGTGGACGATGTCGGTGATGTCGTGGCGCGAACCCAGCGCCAGAACGGCCTCGCGATCGGTGACGTCGAGGGCCTCCACCGTGACGCGGCCGGCCAGGAACGAGGGGACCTCCGTGCGCCGGTGGGCCGTCACGACCACGTCGTGGCCGAGGTCGAGGAGCGCGCGGGCGGTGTGGGCGCCGATCATGCCGAGCCCGCCGGTGACGAGGATCATCGCGCCAGGCTAAGGACGCCGTCCCGGGGTTTCTTGAACGAATCGCGCAGGAAGGGCAGGTAGGACGCCGAGTGGTCGTGGCCGCAGGCGCACTCCTCGACGCTGCCGCCGAGCAGCTCCCGCGGGGTGAGCCCGGTCAGCCGGAGGCACTCCCGGCCGAGGTGAGCCTGGTCGGCGTACCCGGCGTCGGCGGCGAGCCCGGCCGGGCTGCCGGCGCCCGCCTGGGCCAGCGCGAGGAAGCCCTGGAACCGGAGCGTCCGCTGCAGGACCTTCGGCGCGACGCCCACCGCGCGCAGGCAGCGGCGCCGCAGCTGGCTGGGGGAGAGCGCGAGGTGGCCGGCCAGGGTGTCGATGTCGACCGGGCGCCACGGCATCAGCAGGCGCACGGCTTCGGCGACCAGCGGGTCCACCGCTGCCACGGGCAGCCGGGCCTGGAGGACCTCGAGGGCGTGCTCCGGGGACGCGGTCGCGGCGACGGCTTCGGCCAACCGGTCGTCCCCGAGGTCGACGTGCTGGTCGACCAGCTCGTCGAGGGGTACCGGCAGCGTGGGCGCGGCACCCGGGTGGAACCGGACGCCGACGAGGGTCGTGCGGGCCGGGATGACCTCGAGCCGGGCCGCGGTCAGCGGGCCCAGCAACCGGGGGCGGCCGCCGAGGGGGACGTGCAGCTCGGCGCCGCCGGTCGGCAGGTGCCGCTGGAGGTACGGATCGTCGCCGGTGCGCTGGAACCAGACCGTCCGCACGAAGGGCGCCAGCCGCGGCACGGGCAGGCGTTCGACGTACTCGGTCACCCCCGTACCGAATCGCCCGCGCGAACCGGCGTCAAGCGCACCCTTGCGGAACTCCGGCAAAAGCCGCGGGAGTACCTTGGGAGGGGTGTTCCCCGAGCATCGTCCCCGCAGGCTTCGCACCACACCGGCCATGCGCAGGCTGGTGGGCGAAACGACACTGCGGCCACGCCAGCTGATCCTCCCGATGTTCGTCGCCGAAGGGATCGACGCGCCGCGGCCGATCTCGAGCATGCCCGGCGTCGTCCAGCACACGCGCGACACGCTGCGGAAGGCCGCCGTCGACGCGGTCAACGCCGGGGTCGGCGGGCTCATGCTGTTCGGCATCCCGGCCACGCGGGACGCCGAGGGCTCCGGCGCGGTCGACGAGAAGGGCATCCTCAACGTCGCCCTGCGCGACCTGCGTCACGAGCTGGGCGACGCCACCGTGCTGATGGCCGACACCTGCCTCGACGAGTTCACCGACCACGGCCACTGCGGCGTCCTGGACGCCGACGGCGGGGTCGACAACGACGCCACCCTGCGGATCTACGCCCAGATGGCGATCGCGCAGGTCGAAGCCGGGGCGCACGTGCTCGGGCCGTCCGGGATGATGGACGGCCAGATCGGCGTCATCCGCCGGGCGCTCGACGAGGTCGGCCACAAGGACGCGGCGATCCTCGCCTACTCCGCGAAGTACGCCAGCGCGTTCTACGGCCCCTTCCGCGAGGCCGTCGACTCGCAGCTCAAGGGCGACCGCAAGACCTACCAGCAGGACCCGGGCAACGGCCGCGAGGCGCTGCGCGAGATCGAGCTGGACCTCGCCGAGGGCGCGGACATGATCATGGTCAAGCCGGCCCTGGCCTACCTGGACGTCATCAAGGCGGCGGCGGACATCTCCCCGGTCCCGGTGGCGGCGTACAACATCTCGGGCGAGTACGCGATGGTCGAGGCCGCCGCGGCGAACGGCTGGCTCGACCGCGAGCGGACGGTCCTCGAGGTGCTGACGTCGATCCGCCGCGCGGGCGCGGACATGATCCTCACCTACTGGGCCGCGGAAGCCGCTGCGTGGCTGGACTGACGGGCTAGAGTCCTCGCGTGGCAGAGAACGACGACCTGACCGGTCTGACCGACGACGAACGGCGCAAGCAGGGCCGCTCGCCCGACCCGGTGCTCCCCGGCGAGAAGGCGCCCAAGGCGACTCCGCCGCGCCCGGTGGCCGTGTCGTTCTGGCTGTGGCTGGCCGGCGGGGTGGTGCTGATCCTCGGGTACGTGCAGTTGATGGCCGGCAAGTCCGCGGTCATCGACCGGTACGTCGAGGGCACCAAGGACCCGAAGATCACGCCGCAGATGATCGCGGACGGCGTCACGGCGATGCTGTGGTTCCTGCTCGTCGGGTCGATCGTGTTCACGCTGCTGTTCCTGCTGTTCGCGTACAAGGCCCGCGAAGGCACCCGCTCGGCCCGGACGGTGCTGACCGTCCTGCCGATCGTGATGGTGCTGCTGATCTTCACGTTCGCGCCGGTGCTGACGTACCTGACGCTGGTCGCGGTGCTGCTGTTCGTGATCGCGCTGGTGCTGCTGTACCTGCCGTCGGTGAGCGGCTACTTCCCCAAGGTCGGCAAGAAGCTGTGAGGCTGTACGCCGAGTCCGGCGTGAGCTGGGCGGCGATCGGCTGGGGTCCGGTGTTCGCGCTGGTGGGTGCGCTCGCGGAGCTGGCGACGGGCGGTCCGGTGCACGTGGTGGGCTGGCTGCTGGTCGGCTTCGGCCTGTGCGTGATCACGATGCCGTGGGTGTACGCCCGGCGCCGGTTCCTCTCGGTGGAAGTGACTTCCGAGCAGCTGCGCCAGGGCCGGGAGAAGGTGCCGGCGGCGGAGATCGCCTCGGTGACGGACGTCGGGACACCGGTGGGCGCGCGGGTGCTCGGCGGCGGCTGGTCGGTGCCGCGGAAGTACGACTCGCTGCCGGTCGAGCTGGCGGACGGCACGGTGGTCCTGGCGTGGGCGAAGGACGTCGAGGCCCTGCGGGACGCGCTGGACCGGCTCGTCCGGGCGACGCCGCGCGAAGCATGAGGCCGGCCGGGTAGGTGGGGTGGGCCGGGTTGTGTCGGTTGTGCTCGGCTTTGTCGCGCCTCGCGCGCCCTGCCCCGCCCCTGGGCGCCCCCGCCGCGCCGGGCGCCCCCTGCCTCGCGCCTCGCGCCCCCGGTGCGGGAGGCGTAGGAGCCGTCGGCTCGCTCCGCGGTTTCCGTCGCCGAAGTCCTGCGGGACGCGCTGGACCGGCTCGTCCGGGCGACGCCGCGCGAAGCATGAGAAAATCGCCGGCGTGATCGACCTTCCGCAGCCCACCGGGGCCGAACTCTGGCCGCCGGAAGAACCCGGCCCGCCCGCGAGGCTGCACAAACCCTGGCGGACGCTCGTCGCCGTCGTGGAGGTCGTGCTCGCCGTGCTCGCCGGGTGGGTGGCCTACCTGTGCTGGCACGACAGCGTCGCCACCGTCGTCACCCGGACCGATGACGGCGCCGTGCTCGAGTCGCACCGGTTCTTCGGGGGCCTGCTGGCCGCCGCCATCGGGCTCGGGACCGTGGCCGCTCTGCTGCTCGTCGACGCGGTGCGTCAGCTCGCGCTCGCCATCCGTGCCCGGAGCCCCAAGCCGAAGGCCTGATACACAGCTCGCGCACAGGCAACGAACAGTCAATTGCTAAGCACCCGCACCAAAGTTGCCGCATGACGCGCGTGCGTGCCTCGAAGGCATGGGTGATCAACGGAGCTCTGGTCGTACTGCTGGCCGGGGCGGGATTCGGGATATACCAGGCATTCAGCCCCGAACCGAGCTCGGCGCAGGCGCAGTCGCGCAGCACCCCGGTCCGCCGGGCGACGGTCACCGAGACCGTCTCCGCCGCCGGGACGCTGGCCAGCAGCTACACCGGCGCGGCGAACTTCGCGACGGCCGGCAAGGTCACCTCGATCGACGTCAAGGTCGGTGACGACGTCAGCGCCGGGCAGAAGCTCGCCACCGTCGACAGCACCCAGGCATCGAAGCAGCTTCAGGTCGCGAAGGCGAACCTCGCCGTCGCGCAGGACGGCCTGGACACCGCGGAAACCGCCGAAGCCACGCCGACCACCGGGCAGAACAGCCAGAACGCCCAGACCAACGCGGCCAACAACGTCACCTCCGCGCAGGCGAAGCTCGACCAGGCCGAGCTGGACGTCCAGACCGCCCAGCAGGCGCTCGACAACACCGTGCTGTACGCGCCCGGCGCCGGCACGGTCACCGCCATCAACGGCACCGTCGGGCAGCAGTCCTCCAGCGGCTCCTCCGCCACGGCGCAGTCGTCGAGCAGCAGCGGCAGCGGCCAGGGCGGCCAAGGCTCGTCGAACTCCAGCTCCGCCGCGTCTTCGTCGTCCGGCAGCAGCTCGGGGTTCATCACCATCACGAACCTGACCGGCCTGGTCGTCGACACCTCGGTCGCGGAGATCGACGTCAGCAAGGTCAAGGCGGGCCAGAAGGCCACGGTGACGCTCAACGCGCTGCCGGACAAGCCGATCCAGGCCACCGTGTCGAGCATCAACCTCACCCCGACCACCAGCGGCAGCGTCGTCTCCTACGGCGCGCAGCTGGCCCTGGCCGGCCCGCCGGACGGGCTGCGGCCCGGCCAGTCGGCGAGCGTGGTGATCACCGTCGCCGAGGCGGACGACGCGCTGAGCGTGCCGGCCGCGGCCGTGCAGACCGTCGGCAGCACCAACCTCGTCACCGTGCAGGAAAACGGGCAGAACGTCACGCGCCAGGTGCAGGTCGGGCTGCGCGGCGAGTCGACCGTCCAGATCACCTCCGGGCTGACCGAAGGCGAGAACGTCGTGCTCACCGCGACGGCCTCGACCGGGACCACCGGCGGCACCGGGCGCACCGGCGGCACCGGTGGCACCGGCGGGTTCCCCGGCGGCGGGACCGGCGGGTTCCCGGGCGGCGGCCAGCGCGGCACCGGCGCCGGCGGTGGTTTCGGCGGCCGCGGGTGAACCCGGTGATCGCGGTCTCCGGACTGCGCAAGACCTACGGCGCCGGCGAGACCGCCGTGCACGCGCTGCGTGGCGTCGACCTCACCGTGTGGCCCGGCGAGTACGTCGCCATCATGGGCGCGTCCGGCTCGGGGAAGTCCACCCTGCTGAACATGCTGGGCTGCCTCGACGTGCCGACGTCCGGCCGGTACCTCCTGGACGGGTTCGGCGTCGGGAAGCTGAACGAACGGCAGCTGGCGTTGCTGCGCAACCGGAAGATCGGCTTCATCTTCCAGTCCTTCAACCTGGTGCCCCGGACGTCCGCTTTGTCCAATGTGGAGCTTCCGCTCGTCTACAGTGGACTGCGCCGCTCGGAGCGACGCCGGCGCGCGCTCGCCGCGCTCGACATGGTCGGGCTGTCCGACCGGGCCAAGCACCTGCCGAGTGAGCTCTCCGGCGGCCAGATCCAGCGCGTCGCCGTGGCGCGGGCGCTCGTCACCGGCCCGGCGATGCTGCTGGCCGACGAGCCCACCGGCAACCTCGACCGGCGCAGCACCGAGGACGTCCTCGGCGTCTTCGACCGGCTCAACGCCCTCGGCCGCACGATCGTCGTCATCACCCACGAAGACGAGGTCGCCGAGCACGCGCACCGCGTGGTTCGCGTCGACGACGGCTTGATCGTGTCGGACGAAGTCACGCGCGCGGTGGGGGCGGTCTCGTGAACCTCCTCGAAATCCTGCGGTTCGCCGTGCGGGGGCTCACCGCGAACAAGCTGCGCTCGGCGCTGACCACGCTCGGCATCACGATCGGCGTCGCCGCGGTGATCCTGCTGGTCGCGGTGGGCAACGGCGCGTCGGCGGCGATCGCGGCCAGCATCCAGGGCCTCGGCACCAACGTCGTCAACGTCTCCCCGGCCCGCGGCGGCGGCCAGGGCGCGACCGCGCGGCCGCTGACCGTCCAGGACGCGCACGCGCTCGTCGACCCCGTCGGCGCCCCCGACGTCAAGGCCGCCTCGCCGGTGGTCAACACGACGGCGACCGCGACCTACGGGCAGACGTCCTACGACATCTCCAGCGTCGCCGGCACCGAACCGGCGTACTTCACCACGACGAACCGCGAGCTCGCCCAGGGCCAGCTGTTCACCGGCGAGGACGTCACGGCCGCGCGGAAGGTCGTCGTGCTCGGCCCGACGACCGCGGAGTCGATCTTCGGGACGGCCGACCCGGTCGGCAAGAACGTGCTGCTGAACAGCATCCAGTTCACCGTGATCGGGGTGCTGCAGGCCAAGGGCAGCACGGGCCTGCAGAACGCCGACGACGTCGCCATCGCGCCGATCTCGGCGGTCCAAAACTCCCTGGCCGGGTACGGCAGCCTCAGCCAGATCGCCGTCCAGGCCACCAGCGCCGACGCCGTCTCGCTGGCCCAGTCCGAGATCACCGCCATCCTCAACGCCCGCCACGGCATCCGGCTCGGCGGCACGCCGGACTACCAGATCCAGAACTCCGAGCAGCTGCTCGCGACGCGGACGTCGGCGACCGAGACGTTCACCGTGCTGCTGGCCGCGGTCGCGGCGATCTCCCTGCTGGTCGGCGGGATCGGCGTCACGAACATCATGCTCGTCACGGTCACCGAGCGGATCCGTGAGATCGGCATCCGCAAGGCCATCGGCGCCCCGCGTGCGGCCATCCTCGGCCAGTTCCTCGCCGAAGCGACCATGCTTAGCCTGTTCGGCGGGCTGCTCGGCGTCGCGATCGGGCTGATCGGCAGCCGGTTCACCATCTCCGGGATCAAACCCGTGGTGGTGCCCTCGTCGATCCTGCTCGCCTTCGCGGTATCCGCCCTGATCGGGCTGTTCTTCGGCAGCTTCCCGGCGAACCGGGCCGCCAAGCTGAGGCCCATCGACGCCCTGCGTCACGAATAAGGAGTCTTCGATGTCTTCGTCCACCACGACCCCGCCGAACGCGGAGGACATCATCGCCAGCCCGGCGGTCGAGGGTGATCTCAACGCCGAAATGCGCCAGGCCGCGAAGCCGTTCTCCCGCACCACGCTGGTGCTCGCTGGGCTCGTCGTGCTCGCGATCGCCTTCGGTGGCGGCGCCTGGACGCACGCCGCGTTCGGCTCGTCCTCGTCGACGCCCACCCGGCCGGCGGGCGGCACCCAGAACGGCCAGCAGGCCGGCGCGGGCCAGCAGGGCGGCGGGTTCCGCGGCGGCCGCGGCACCACCGGCACGGTCGACCGCGTCGACGGCACCACGGTGTACGTCAAGACCGCGCAGGGCGACGACGTCAAGGTGTCCACATCGGACTCGACCACGGTCGGGATGACCCAGCAGGGCAAGCTCTCGGACCTCAAGCCGGGCGCGACGGTCGTCGTCCAGGGCCAGGCCGGCAGCGACGGGACGGTGGCCGCGCAGGCCATCACCCAGCAGGCCGCGCGCTAGTTGAGGACGACGATCGCGGCGTTGAGCGCCGTCGCGTAGAAGATCCAGGCGAGGTAGGGCACCAGGAGCGCGGCGGCGGCCTTCGACCGCCGGCCGAACAGGACGATCGTCACCGCCACGACGACGTCCAGCAGCACGATGTCGGCCAGCGCGATCCGGGCCGCGCCGCTCTCGAAGAACAGCGGTGTCCAGAGCAGGTTGAACAGCAGGCCGATGCCGTACGCGGCGAACCCGCGGGTCTCGCCGTCGGTCCGCCAGTACAGCCAGCCGGCCACCGCGATGGTGACGTAGAGCACCGTCCACACCGGACCGAACAGGGACGGGGGCGCCGCCCACGACGGCTGCTCGAGCCGGGCGTAGACCTCGCGCGCCGACGTCGCCGCCAAGCCGCCGACCACGGCCACCACGGCGACGACCCCCGCGAACCCGGCCAGCATCAGCCACTGGTTGCGGTGCGGGGCGCGTTCGGTCACCGGCTGTTCCCCTCCCGGGCGGCTGCCCGCCATCCTATGCGGGTTTGGGACACTGGACCGGTGAGCACTGGAACCGAGCAGTCCAAGGCATGGTTCGACCGCGCGAAGACGGCCATCCCCGGCGGGGTGAACTCGCCGGTGCGGGCGTTCAACTCGGTCGGCGGGACCCCGCGCTTCATGGTCCGCGGCGAGGGCCCGCACCTGTGGGACGCCGACGGCAACCGGTACGTCGACCTGGTGTCCTCCTGGGGCCCGATGATCCTGGGCCACGCGCACCCGGCGGTGGTCGAGGCGGCGCGCACGGCGGCGACGTCCGGGCTCTCGTTCGGCACGCCGACGATCGGCGAGGTCGAGCTGGCCGAGGAGATCATCGGCCGGGTCGAGCCGGTCGAGCAGGTCCGGCTGGTCAACTCCGGCACCGAGGCCACGATGAGCGCGATCCGGCTGGCCCGGGGGTTCACCGGCCGGTCGAAGATCGTGAAGTTCGCCGGGTGTTACCACGGTCACGTCGACGCGCTGCTCGCCCAGGCCGGCTCCGGCGTCGCGACGCTCGGGCTGCCGACGTCGCCGGGCGTCACCGGGGCGCAGGCGGCGGACACGCTGGTGCTGCCCTACAACGACCTCGACGCCGTGCGGAAATCCTTTGTGGACAACCCGGGCGAAATCGCCGCGGTGATCACCGAGGCGGCGGCCGGGAACATGGGCGCGGTGGCGCCCGCCGACGGCTTCAACGCGGGGCTGCGCGAGCTGGCCCACGAGCACGGCGCGCTGCTGATCATGGACGAGGTGATGACCGGGTTCCGCGTCTCGCACGCGGGCTGGTTCGGCCTCGAAGGCGTGGCCGGCGACCTCTACACGTTCGGCAAGGTGATGTCCGGCGGGCTGCCGGCGGCGGCCTTCGGCGGCCGCGCCGACGTGATGGCCAAGCTCGCGCCGGGCGGCCCGGTCTACCAGGCCGGGACGCTGTCCGGGAACCCGGTCGCGGTGGCCACGGGTCTCGCGACGCTGCGGGCGGCCGACCACGCCGTGTACGCGGCTCTCGACGCCAACGCGAAGCGCCTCGGCAACCTGTTCCACGCCGCGCTGAGCGAAGCCGGGGTTGCGCACAACGTCCAGTACGCGGGCAACCTGGTGAGCGTGTTCTTCGGTGAGGAGCCGGTCCGCGACTACGTCGGCGCGCAGGCGTCCGAGACGTGGCGCTTCCCGCCGTTCTTCCACGCGTTGCTCGACGGAGGCGTGTACGCGCCGCCGAGCGCGTACGAGGCCTGGTTCGTCAACGCGGCCATGGACGACGAAGCGTTCTCGGTGATCGAAGCGGCTCTGCCCGCGGCGGCGCGCGCGGCGGCTGGGGCCGTCCAGTGACCACCGTCGTCCACATGCTGCGGCACGGCGAAGTGCACAACCCGACGAAGATCCTGTACGGCCGTCTGCCTGGCTACCGGCTTTCGGAGCGCGGGCAGCGGCAGGCGCTGACGGTCGCCGAGGCCGTCGCGGGGCACGACCTCGTGCACGTCGTCGCGTCGCCGTTGCAGCGGGCGCAGGAGACGGCGGCCCCGATCGCCGCCGCGCACCGGCTCGACATCGCGACCGACGACGGGCTGATCGAGGCGGGCAACCAGTTCGAGGGCCTGCAGGTGGCGGTCGGCGACGGCGCGCTGCGGGAGCCGAAGCACTGGCCGAAGCTGGTCAACCCGTTCAAGCCGTCGTGGGGCGAGCCGTACATCGAGATCGCGCACCGGATGCTCGGCGCGGTCCACCGGGCCCGCGAGGCGGCTGCCGGGCACGAGGCCCTGTGCGTGTCGCACCAGCTGCCGATCTGGACGTTGCGGCGGTTCCTCGAGGGCAAGCGCCTGTGGCACGACCCGCGGCGCCGCCAGTGCTCGCTGGCGTCCCTGACGTCGCTGGTGTTCGAGGGCGACGAGCTGCGCGAGATCGTCTACAGCGAGCCCGCGGGCGCGACCGACCCGAAGGTGACCGGGGCATGAAACGGCTGGTCGTGGGCTTGGTCGCGGCGCTCGCGCTGGCCGGCTGCAGCACGGGCAAGGACGCGGTGGTCCAGGGCAGCAGCTTCAGCTTCGTCTCGCCGGGCGGCAAGGTCGACATCACCTACGACGTCGCCCAGCGCCAGACGGCCCCGGTTCTGGCCGGCGAAGACCTGATGAACGAGGGCAAGCAGCTGTCGCTGGCGGACTACGGCGGCAAGGTCGTGGTGCTGAACCTGTGGGGCCAGTGGTGCGGGCCGTGCCGCACGGAGGCGCCGGAGATGGAATCGCTGGCCAAGCAGGGCGTCCAGGTGGTGGGCATCGACGTCCGCGACCCGTCGCGCGAGGTGGCTCAGGACTTCGTGCGGGACCGCGAGCTGACGTACCCGTCGATCTACGACCCGGACGGCCGCGTGCTGCTGAAGCTGAGCGGCTACCCGCGGAACATCATCCCGTCGACGATCGTCCTGGACAAGCAGCACCGCGTGGCGGCGGTGTTCCTGCGGCCGGTGCTGGCCCAGGACCTGCTCCCGGTGACCCAGCGGCTGACCGCGGAAGCCTGATCGGGGCAGGTGCCGACCGAGGAAGTGCTCCAGGACCAGCCGCACCGCCGGGTCGTCCGGATCGGCGACACCGTCCGCCGTCCGGTGCACCCGTGGACACCCGCGGTCCACGCGCTGCTCCGGCACCTGGAGGACGTCGGCTTTCCGGCCGCGCCCCGGGTGCTGGGCATCGACGACGAGGGCCGCGAGGTGCTCACCTACCTGGCGGGCGAATCGGGCCCGCAAGGCTGGGCCAAGGTGGTCGGCGAAGACGGCCTGATGGCGTTCGTCCGGCTACCACGACGCCGTGGCCGGCTTCCGGTCTCACGTGGTTCACCGGCACCGGCGAGGTCGTCTGCCACGGCGACTTCGGCCCGTGGAACGTCGTCTGGCGGGGCGGTCAGCCGGTCGGGATCCTGGACTGGGACTACGCCCGGCCCGCGCCCCGGCTCCACGACGTCGCCTACGCGCTGGAGTACGTCGCCCCGTTCCGCGACGACGCCGACTGAGTGCGGAACCTCCGCCATCCGGCCGCCGGACGGAGGTGCTCGCCGAGGTGGCCGGCCGGTGCCGAACCGGGGCGGCGCGGCCCGCCCTTCCCTGGGGGAGTCCTCCCTGGTCCAGTCTATCGGCGAGGCACGACAAACCCGGCCGATCAGCGGCCTCCCGCCGCACCTGTCCACAGCCGCCGCGGATTGTGGGCAAACCCGGCCGGAGGCCGGAACCCGAGCTCGGGTGAAGCCGGGGCCGGCCCGCCCAAGGCCGGGCTGGGCCGCCCAATGGCCGGTGCCTGCCCGCCCAATGGCCGGTGCCTGCCCGCCCAATGGCCGAGGCTGTCCCGCTCAATGGCCGGGGCCGGCCCGCCCGAGGCCGGAAGCCGGCCGGGACGAAGGTCCTGATCTGCCGTGACCGAGGTCCTGTGAAGCGGCCCCGGCGTTCTCACCAGGACCTCACTGCCTACCCTCAACGGGGTGAACTCCGTGACCGAGCTGGCGATCTCCGGGCCGCTGCTGCTCGCCGCGGGTGTCGCGCTGCTGGCCGGGGCCATCTCGTTCGCCTCCCCGTGCGTCGTGCCGCTCGTGCCGGGGTACCTCGCCTACCTCGCCGCTCTCGTCGGGGCCGATGCTCCCGCCGTCAAGGCCGATGAAGAGCGCAAGAACGGCCGGTGGGCCGTTGTCGGGGCCGCCCTTCTGTTCGTCCTCGGGTTCACCGTCGTGTTCGTCGCCACGCTCGGCACGCTCGTCTGGCTGACCGCGACCCTCACCCTCAACCAGGACCTGCTCCAGCGCATCGGCGGCGTCCTCACCATCGCCATGGCCTTCGTCTTCCTCGGCTGGATCCCCCGCCTGCAGCGCGAGGTGCGCTCGCACCACGTCCCGCGCGGCGGCGTCTGGGGTGCGCCGCTGCTCGGCGCCATCTTCGGCCTCGGCTGGACTCCCTGCATCGGGCCGACGCTGTCCGCCGTCACCACCCTGGCCAGCGCCACCGGCGGGGCCGCGGCCCGCGGGTACCTGCTGATCGCCGTCTACTGCCTCGGCCTGGGCCTGCCGTTCCTGCTCATCGCGCTCGGTGCCCGGTGGGCCGTGCGGGCCACCGACTGGGTGCGGCGGCACGGCCGTCAGGTGCAGATCGTCGGCGGAGTCCTGCTGCTGATCGTCGGCGTCCTGCTGGTCACCGGCGTCTGGGGGGATCTGATGGGCTGGCTCCGCAACGAACTCGCCCTCGACCTGAGGCTGCCCCTGTGACGACGACCGAAGCACCCCCCAAGACGCCGCACCCCACGCCCGCCAAGCGCACCTTCGCCTTCCTGCGCAACACCTGGCGCGGCCTGACGTCCATGCGGACCGCGCTCGTCCTGCTGTTCCTCCTGGCCCTGGCCGCCCTGCCGGGCGCGCTCCTGCCGCAGCGGAAGCTCAACGCGCCCAAGGTCGACGACTACATCGCCGCGCACGGCTGGTGGGGGACGCTGCTCGACAAGCTCGAGTTCTACGACGTCTACTCCAGCATCTGGTTCTCGGCCATCTACCTGCTGCTGATGGTCTCGCTCGTCGGCTGCCTGACCCCGCGCAGCTTCGAGTACGTCAAGGCGATGCGCGCCAAGCCCGTGCTGACGCCGCGCAACCTGGCCCGGATGCCGCACTACCGGCTCGGCCGCGGCAAGACCGATGTCGCCGCCGAGGTCGCCGCCGCCCACAAGCAGCTCTCCGGCTGGCGCCGCGTCGAACGCGAGGAAGCCGGCGGCGTCCGGACCATCTCGGCCGAACGCGGGTTCCTGCGCGAGACCGGCAACCTGCTCTTCCACTTCAGCATGCTCGGGCTGATCGTCTTCTTCGCCCTCGGCAAGCTCTACAGCTACGAAGGCCAGGTCATCGTCCAGGCCGACGGCAGCACCTTCTGCAACGCCGGCATCTACAACTACGACTCGTTCAACGCGGGCCTGGACGTCGACGGCACCGACCTCAACCCGTTCTGCGTGAAGGTGAACGACTTCACCGCCCGCTACACCGACGCCGGCCAGCCGGACTACTACCACTCGAACATCGAGTACCAGTCCGGCGCGGACCTGGACACGGGCACCTGGCGCCCGTACGGCCTCGAGGTCAACTCGCCGCTGCGCACCGCCGGCGACCGCGTCTACCTGCTCGGGCACGGCTACTCGCCGAAGTTCACCGTCACCTTCCCGGACGGCTCGCAGCGCACCCAGAACACGCAGTGGCGCACGGTCGACCCGGGCACCATGCTCGCCGAGGGCGCGACGAAGTTCGACCAGCCCGGCATCACCGACGAGGTCCAGCGGCGGACCCGGCAGCTGGCCATCACCGGCCTGTTCGCCCCGACCGCGTTCCTGCACGGCAGCGTCCTGACGTCGTCGGCGCCCGAGGCGAACGACCCGGCCGTCGCCGTCGACGTCCTGCGCGGTGACCTGGGCCTCGACGCCGGGCGCGGGCAGTCCGTCTTCTCGGTCGACCAGTCGCTCGTCGACGACGGCAGGTTGAAGAAGGTCGCCCGGCAGAACCTGAAGGTCGGCGAGGAGCTCAAGCTCGACGACGGCACGAAGATCCGCTTCGACGGCGTCGGCCAGTGGGTCTCGCTGCAGATCTCGCACGACCCGACCCAGGGGTTCGTGCTCGGCTTCGCCATCGCGATGTTCGTCGGCCTCGGCGCGTCCCTGCTGGTCAAGCGCCGCCGGCTGTGGGTGCGGGTGAAGCCGGGAACCGAGGACGAGCCGGGTACCGTGATCGAGGTCGCCGGGCTGGCCCGCACCGACCAGGCCGGGTACGGCGAAGAGTTCCACCGGGTCAGCGAACGCCTGATCAGTGGGCAGAAGGGCTGAGGCATGCCGATCAACGAGACGCTGTCGACCTACAGCGACTGGCTGTACACCACCGCCGCGGCGATCTACGTCGTCGCGCTGATGTTCACCCTGGTCGAGCAGGGCTTCGGCGCCAAGGGACGGCTCGCCACCGAGCGCGCCAAGCTGCGGGCGCGCGAGCTGGTCGGCGCCGGCGGACCGCCGGTCGAGGAGGTCCCCGCCGCGCAGCGCGAGGTCGGCCGCCCGGAGCGGATCGGCCGGATGGGCGCGGCGCTGCTCGTGCTCGGCGCGCTGCTGCAGCTGACGGCGATCGTGCTGCGCGGGCTCGCCGTGCACCGCGCGCCGTGGGGCAACATGTACGAGTACGGCATGGCCGTCACCTTCATCACGGTGCTGACCTGGCTGATCGTGCTGTGGAAGTTCCCGGTCCGGCACCTGACCGGCTTCCTGCTGCTGCCCGTCGTGATCCTGATGTTCATCAACGGCACGCTGCTGTACACGACCGCGGCGCCGGTGCAGCCCGCGCTCCAGTCGTACTGGCTGGTCATCCACGTCGCGGCGGCCATCATCGGCTCCGGCGTCTTCCTGGTCCCAGGCGTCGCGAGCGTGCTGTACCTGTTCCGCGCGGCACACGACAAGGACACCACGAAGTTCGCCCGGTTCGCCCCGAAGCTGCCCGCGGCCGACGTCCTCGACCGGATCGCCTACCGGACCACCATCTTCGCCTTCCCGGTGTTCACCTTCGGCGTGCTCTGCGGCGCGGTGTGGGCGGAGTCGGCGTGGGGCCGGTTCTGGGGCTGGGACCCGAAGGAGACCTGCGCGTTCATCGCCTGGGTCGTCTACGCGGCCTACCTGCACTCGCGGGCGACCGCGGGCTGGCGCGGCGCGCGGGCCGCGATCATCAACATCGTCGGGTTCGCCGCGATGATCTTCAACCTGTTCTTCGTGAACCTCGTCTCGGTCGGCCTGCACTCCTACGCCGGGGTGGGCTGAGCATCCCGCGCGTCCGCCGACTACCGTCGACACCGGGGGACTGTGTGTCAGGCGGAGTGCGCGGAGGTTTTCACCGGTGACCGGACCCAGCGAAGAATCGGCTCCTGGCCACCCCGAACAGGCCGCTGCGGCACCGCAGCCGGGCCTGTTCGCCGACGACCGGACGGACTCGCACCCGCACCCCGAGACGTCGGGGGCGTTCGACGTGCAGCCGACGCAGGCCGTCGCGCCGCCGCCCAACCCGGCGGTTTCGGGCCCGCACCAGGTGCCGAACCCGGCCGTGTCGGGGCCGCACCAGGTGCCCTACGGCTACGACCAGAACCTCCCGCCGCTGCAGCCGCAGTACGGCGACCCGGCGCAGCAGTACCAGGCCAACGCCCAGTACCCGCCGCAGCAGCCGTCCGGCCTGCCGCAGCCCCAGGGCGGCCGGCACGCGGCGCCCCAGCCGGGCCCGGGCCACGGCCACGACCTGTCGACCGCGCACCTGGTCAAGCAGACCCGGCGGCCGCCGCAGTCGGGCTGGCGCAAGGCGGTCTACGTCGGCACCGGGAAGCTGGTCAACCCGGGGGAGAGCCCGGCGGACACCCGCCGCCGCGAGCTCATCGCCCGTGTCAACCAGCCGCTTCGCGGGTGCTACAAGATCGCGATGCTGTCGCTCAAGGGCGGCGTCGGCAAGACCACGGTGACGACGACGCTGGGCTCGACGTTCGCCTCCCTGCGCGGTGACCGCGTGGTGGCGGTGGACGCCAACCCGGACCGCGGCACGCTGTCGCAGAAGATCCCCCTGGAAACGACGGCGACGGTCCGCCACCTGCTGCGCGATGCGGCCCGCATCACCCGCTACAGCGACGTCCGGTCGTATACCTCGCAGGGCTCGAGCCGGCTGGAGATCCTGGCGAGCGAGCAGGACCCGGCCGTGTCGGAGGCGTTCTCCGAGGACGACTACCGGCGCACGGTCAACCTGCTGGAGCACTTCTACAACATCGTGCTCACCGACTGCGGGACCGGCTTGATGCACTCGGCGATGAAGGGCGTCCTGGACGTGGCGGACGCGCTGGTCGTGGTCTCGTCCGGTTCGGTCGACGGCGCCCGCAGCGCCTCGGCGACCCTGGACTGGCTCGAGGCCCACGGCTACGGCGAGCTGGTCAAGCGCTCGGTGGCGGTGATCAACTCGGTCCGCCCCAAGGGCGGGTCCGTCGACCTCGACAAGCTGTCGGCCCACTTCGGCGCAAAGGTCCGCGCGGTGTGCAAGGTCCCGTTCGATCCGCATTTGGAGGAGGGCGCGGAGATCGAGCTGGACCGTTTGTCGGGCGACACCCGCCTTGCGCTCCTCGAGCTGGCGGCGACGGTCGCCGATGGCTTCGCGACGCCGCTTTCGCAGGGTTACCGCTGACCGAACCCGCGTGTTCCGGCCCCGTCACCCGCGTGATCAGAGACGGAAGTCACCTGATCGGGGGTCGGAACGGGCGAGTTGCGGCGCCGATCACCCGAGATCCGGGCCTGTCACGCGGGTGACGGGCCCGGTCACGTGAGTTCCGGGTGAGCGGAGGCCGGTGAAGGTAAAGGGCGGGTCAGCCGTCTTCGTCCCGGCGTTTGCGCTGCTGTTCGGCCAGCTGGCGCAGGAAGTCGGGGTCGTCGTCCGGGGCGAGGGGGGCGCGGCGCGGAGCCGAGGGCACCCCGACCCGCTGGCCGGCGAACGACCGCCACAGGAGCAGGGCGACGACCAGCGCGCCGACCGCCGCGAGCAGAGCGAGCATGCCGGATCCTTCCGTATGGCTGCCTGTCCCCCGAGGTTAACCGGTCCGGCCGTGTGATGGGCCTGAAGCCGACCCGGTGGAGCACGAAAGGCCGTGCCGGGGACGGGGTGGTTCCCGTACCCGACACGGCCCTGACGTCCGTCTGGTTCAGGCGGTGCGCGCCGGTTCGCTGGCGTCGGTGGTCAGCTCGGCGAGGAGCTCGTTCACCTCGGACTCCCGGAACCGCCGGTGCCCGCCCGGGGTCCGGATCGAGCCGATCCGCCCCGCGGTCGCCCACCGCGTCACCGTCTTGGGGTCCACTCGGAACAGCGCTGCCACCTCGCCAGGGGTGAGCAGGCGTCCGCCCATCGTCGCGGTCATTTTCCGCCTCCTTAACGAACTCACTGCTATACCGGAGGCGTCCGGGCCCTTCTGCCCGTCGCGCCGGGGTAGCCAACAAGGCAATCGTTGCACTTCACCCGTCGGGTACTCGAACGGTTGTCTCCGAGTAAAGAGCCCTTAAAGGTCAAAACGGACAGGTTGTTTACGGACGGCAACTACCCTGCGGTGATCTGACGTGCGCGGACGGCCCTCCCTTGGCCACCGGCGGCCAGGCGTGGTGCCAATGGGGGATTGTCCAACCGCATAGAGTGATCCCGTGGATCAGTTGGACCGGAAGATCATCGCAGCGTTGCGCATCAACGGACGGGCCACTTACGCCGACCTCGGACGGGCCGTCGGGCTCTCCGCGTCATCGGTGCACGAGCGCGTGGGCAAGCTGGAAGCCGCCGGCGTGATCACCGGCTACCACGCGGTCGTCGACCCCAGTTCCGTCGGCCTCGGCGTCACCGCCCTCGTCAGCATCCACCCCACGGACACCGCCACGGAGGACGACGTCGCCGACGCCCTCGCCGAGCTCGACGAGGTCGAGAGCTGCTACGCGGTGGCCGGCGACGAGGCGTTCGTCGTCAAGGTGCGGGTGCCGACCGTCGATGAGCTGGAACGCACGCTGGGCCGGCTGCGCCGCATCCCCGGCGTCGGCCGGACGAACACCACCGTGGTGCTCTCGACCCGGTTCGAGGGCCGTCCGAACAACGCGGGCCTGCAGAAGGACCGGCCGGGCGGGGCGTAGCCTGCGTTGGTGTGAGCGACGAGAAGCCCCCGCAGCTGGCCCGTGACCTGACGCTGTACCTGCTGGCGCGGTTCGTGCTGGTCGGGGTGATCGCGTGGGCGCTGTCCCTGACCGGGGTGCCGCTGCTGGTCGCCCTGCTGATCGGCCTGGTCGTCGGGCTGCCGCTCGGCCTGCTGCTGTTCCGGCCGCTCAACGCCCGCGTGACCGCCGGGCTGGCGAAGCGCAACGAGAAGCGGGCCCGCGCCCGGGCCGAGCTGCGCGCGCAGCTGCGCGGCGACACCGCCGGGCAGTCCGAGTGAGCCGCCTCCACAGCCGCAGCTGGGTCCGCGAGGCCGTCCGGATCATCGAGGCCGACGCCAACCGCAGCGCCGACACGCACCTGCACGTCTTCCCGCTGCCCCCGGAGTGGGGCATCGACCTGTACCTCAAGGACGAGTCGGTGCACCCGACCGGCTCGCTGAAGCACCGGCTGGCCCGGTCGCTGTTCCTCTACGGGCTGGTCAACGGCCAGATCGGGCCGGACACCGTGCTCGTCGAGGCCTCCAGCGGCTCGACCGCGGTGTCCGAGGCCTACTTCGCCCGGATGCTGGGCCTGCGCTTCATCACCGTCGTGCCGCGGCGTACGTCGAAGGAGAAGGTCGCGCTCATCGAGTTCTACGGCGGCGAATGCCACTTCGTCGACGAAGCCCCGGCGATGTACCCCGAGGCGGAACGGCTCGCGGCCGAGTGCGGCGGGCACTACCTCGACCAGTTCACCTACGCCGAGCGCGCGACGGACTGGCGCGGCAACAACAACATCGCCGAGTCGGTGTTCGCGCAGATGCGCTCGGAGCGCCACCCGATCCCGAAGTGGATCGTCGTCGGCGCGGGCACCGGGGGCACGAGCGCGACCTTCGGCCGGTACGTCCGCTACAAGCGCCACACGACGAAGATCTGCGTCGTCGACCCGGAGAACTCGTCGTTCTACGGCGCCTGGGAAACCGGGGCGCTGGACTACGGCACCGGCATGCCGTCGCGGATCGAGGGCATCGGGCGGCCGCGCTGCGAGCCGTCGTTCGTGCCCGGCGTCATCGACGAGATGTTCCAGATCCCGGACGCCGGGTCGCTGGCGGCCATCCGGCTGCTGCGCGAGCGCACCGGCCACTGGGCCGGCGGCTCGACGGGCACCAACCTCTACGGCGCCTTCCGGCTCATCTCGCGGATGGTCGAAGACGGCCAGGCGGGCAGCGTCGTGACGCTGTTGTGCGACGGCGGCGAGCGGTACGCGCACACCTACTACAACGACGAGTGGCTGGCCCAGCAGAACCTGGACATCGCGCCGCACACGGCGTTGTTCGAGGAGTTCCTGGCCACCGGGAAGTTCCCGGAGCTCTAGAGGTTCAGGCCGACCGCGGCCAGCACCGCCCAGGCGAGCATCGCCAGCCCGGTGTCGCGCAGAGCCGGGATGAGGTCGCGGCCGGTCGCGTTGTGGCGGATCGCGCTGACCGACTGGAACAGCAGCGGGGCGCTGAGCAGGGGGAGTGCCGCGAGCCCGTGCACCGTGAAACCGAGGACCAGGGTGAGCACGTACGGCACGGCGATCAGCGCCAGGTAGAGCCGCCGGGTGCCCTTGTCCCCCAGGCGGGTGGCCAGGGTGCGCTTGCCGGACTCGATGTCCGTCGGGATGTCGCGCAGGTTGTTGGCCGTCAGGACGGCCGTCGAGAAGCAGCCGACGGCGACCGCGCAGGCCAGCGCCGCCCAGCTCACCCGGCCCGCCTGGACGTACACCGTGCCCAGCACGCCGGCCAGGCCGAAGAACACGAAGACGGCGATCTCGCCGAAGCCGTAGTAGCCGTAGGGCTTCTTGCCGCCGGTGTAGAACCACGCGCCGAGGATGCACAGCGCGCCCATGCCCAGGAGCCACCAGTGGCCGCTGACGGCCACCAGGACCAGCCCCAGCACCCCGGCGAGACCCAGCGAGACCAGCGCGGCGGTGAGCACGGCCTTCGGGGCGGCGACCTTGGAACCGACCAGCCGCAGCGGGCCGACGCGGTTCTCGTCGGTGCCGCGGATGCCGTCGGAGTAGTCGTTGGCGTAGTTGACGCCGACGATCAGCGAGAGCGAGACCAGCAGCGCCAGCGCCGAACGCCACCAGGAGAACGCGTCCAGCGCGATCGCCGCGCCGACGCCCGCCACCACCGGCGCCACCGCGTTGGGCAGCGTCCGCGGCCGGGCCCCTTCGATCCACTCGCTCAAGCTCGCCATGGCGCCATTCAACGCCATCTCGATCAGTGCGCCGAGGGGAGCCCGGACCGGGCGCCGTCCAGGGCGTCGAGCTCCCGCCGGACGCGCTCGGCGTCGTGCGTGCGGCCCTGCTGCCGGAACAGCTCGAGCGCTTCCTGCCACGCCGCACGGGCCTGGTCGTGGTGGCCGAGCGCGGCGTGGGGCAGCCCGAGGCAGCTGAGGGTGTCGGCCACCTGGAAGGTGTTGCCGCGCTCCCGGTAGACCGTGAGGGCGCGCTGGTAGTAGTCGATCGCGGCGGCGTGGTGGCCGGTGTGGTGCTCGATGTAGCCGAGGCTGTCGAGCGTGTCCGCTTCGCCGTCGGATTCGCCGTGCCGCCGGTGGAGGGCCAGCGCGGCCGTGCAGTGGCTGCGCGCGGTCTCGAAGTCGCCGGTCCGGGCGGCGAACCAGCCCACCTGGTTGAGCTCGCGCGCCTCCCACACCGGCCGGTCCAGGGTCCGGAAGACCGCCAGCGCCCGGGTGGCGTGCTCCAGGGCCTGCCGGTCGTCGCCGCGCAGCTGCCACACCCACGACAGCCCGTGGTGGATCAGGCCCTCTTCGGTCGGGTCCTCGTGCTTGGCGGCGAGGGCGGCGGCTTCACCGAGGTGCTCGACCGCCTCGTCGTGCCGCCGGAAGTACATGAAGACGTCGCCGATCAGCCGGTGGGCGCGGATGTGCACGGACGGGTCGGACAGGTGCTCGGTGGCCTCCAGCGCGGCCTGCCACACCACGAGCCGGTCGTGCAGCATGCCCCGCCGGTTCTGGAACGTGTGCAGGCTCCACGCCAGGTGCCACACGACGTCGTGCCGGCCGAGGCCCGCGGCGGCGCGCTGGGCGGCCAGCAGGTTGGCGTGCTCGGCGTCGAACCACGCCATGGCTTCCGCATCGTCGGACGGCGAGCCCGGTTCGACGCCGGGTGCGGGGGCGGCGAGCCGGACGGCCTGGCGGTGCGGATCCACCCGGTGGTCGGCCGCGTGCGCGGTGTGGGCGTAGAAGTCGAGCACCCGGTCCAGCGCGGCTCGACGCTCGCCGAGCGGGAGGTCCCGCTCGGCGGTGGCCGTGGCGTAGTCGCGGATGAGGTCGTGCATCGCGTACCGGCCGCCGGCGCGGCGGGTCAGCAGCGAGGCCTCCTCCAGCATGCTGAGCACCTTGGCGGTCCGCCGCGGTGGCGAACCGGCGAGCGCGGCCGCGGCGGGCAGCCCGATGTCCGCTCCGGGCGCGGTGCCGAGCAGGGCGAACAGGGTGCGCTGTTCGCCGGTGAGGGCCCGCAGGGACCACGACAGCACCGTCGGCAGGCTGACCGTGGGATCGTCGTGGTCGAGCGCGTCGAGGCCGAGGTCACGCAGTTCGGCGGCGAACTCGGCGAGCGGGATGTGGGGCCGGGTGTGCGCGTGGCGGCTCATGATGGCCAGCGCCAGCGGGTAGCGCCCGCACAGGCTGATCAGCGCTTCGGCCGCGGCCGGCTCGTCGGCGATCCGCGGCTCGCCGAGGCGTTCGGCCAGCAGCGCGTGCGCCTCCCCGTGGCTGAGGATGTCGAGCTGGAGGTGCCGGGCGCCGTAGCGCGTGATCAGCGGGGCGAGGTGCCGCCGGCTGGTGACGACGGTCGTGCAGGCCGGGCTGCCCGGCAGCAGCGGGACCACCTGCTCGGCGTCCGCCGCGTTGTCCAGCACGACCAGCATCCGCTTGCCGTCGACGAGCTTCCGGTACAACGCAACCTGAGCGTCCGGCTCGGGCGGGATGCGGCTGGGGGCGACGCCCAGCGCGCCGAGGAACCCGCGCACCACGACGGACGGGTCGAGCGGGGCACCGGCCGAGGAGAACCCGTGCAGGTCGGCGAACAGCCGGCCGTCCGGGAACCGGTCGCGGTGCGCGTGTGCCCAGTGCAGGACCAGCCAGGTCTTGCCGACCCCGCCGGCGCCGGCCAGCGCGGAAATCTGGACCACCCGGCTCACGTCCGCCTCGGGGCGGCACGCGGCGGTGAGCGCCGCGAGCTCGTCGGCGCGGCCGATGAACGACGGCGGCGCCGCGGGGAAGTGGTGCGGCACCGCGTCGGCGCCGGCCGGCGTGCCCGCCGGTGCCGCGGTCAGGTCCGGGTCGCCGCGGAGGACCCGCTGGTGCAGCTCCCGCAGCGGCGGGCTGGGATCGGCGCCCAGCTCCCGGACGAGCCGTCGCCGCAGCTGCTCGTAGTGGTCGAGGGCGTCGGCCTGGCGGCCGCAGCGGTACAGGGCCAGCACGACCTGACCGGCGAGCCGCTCGTCCAGGGGGTGCTCGCGGGTCCTCGCCGTCAGTTCCGGCAGCAGTTCGGCGTGCCGGCCTTGGCGCAGGCACACATCGGCGTGGTCGAGTTCCGCCGCCCACTGTTCGGCCCGCAGGTCACGGCGCAGCTCGTCGGCCCACGGGGTGCCGACGTCGGCCAGCGCTTCCCCGCGCCAGAGCTCGCGGGCCCGCTCGAAGAGGCCGGCGGCGGCCTCGTCGTCTTCGGCCTCGCGGGCCTCGGCCACGAGCCGGCGGAACCGGTGCAGGTCGACGGCGTCGGGGTCGACGCGCGGGAAGTAGCCGCCGCCGAGCCGCTCGATCTCCAGGCCGCCGCCCGCCAGAACGCCACGCAGCCGGGACAGGTAGCTGTACAGCGTGTCGCGCGCCCGCAGCGGCGGGTTGTCCGCCCACACGCGGTCGATCAGCTGGTCGACCGGCACCAGCCGGTTCGCGTCGGCGAGCAGCGCCGCCAGCACCGATCGCTGCCGGACCGGCCCGAGCTCCACTTGCCTTCCGTCCTGGCGGGCTTCGATCGTGCCCAGCACCCGGAACTCCACCCCTGCGCCCTCCCTGCGGCCACCGGGCCCGTGTCCGGCCGGCACCGCATTCGACCAGCTCTTTCAAGCGGTCTGCAAGGTTTCGCCACGATGCTTACGGCAAGGTGGTGGACACACCGCGTGAGCGGTCGGGGGAGCGCCGGCCGGGACCGTGCCGCCGAGGGGGCGGTGCGGTCCCGGTTCGCCCAGGTCAGTCGGTGGACGGCAGCTGCAGGACGAGCGAGCCGCTGTTCGGGTCCGCGGCGGGGACGTCGGCCAGCGCCGCACCCGCGGGAAGGAGGACCCCCAGGGCGACGGCGGTGCTGATCAGGGCGGTGCGAATCAGGCGCGTCATGGTGAGTAGCCAAGCGGGCGCACCCTGTTCATGTCAACGAAGTGCCGCCATTCAGCCGGTCGGACGCGGCTGGAGCCGGGCCTTCACCGCCGCCCGGTCGACCTTGCCCGGCCCGCGCAGCGGCAGCTCCGAGGCGGATTCGATGCGCTTCGGCGTCGCCGCCGCGCCCAGCTCCGCGCGGACCGCCGCGCGCAGGTCGCCGTGCTCGCCCGGCGGGACGACCAGCGCCACCACGGCCTCGCCCCACTCCGGGTCCGGCACGCCGACGACGCAGGCGTCCCGCACCCCCGGCTGCGCGCGGAGGCACCGCTCGATCGCGTTCGCCGACACCTTCACGCCGCCGGTGTTGATCATGTCGTCGGCCCGGCCGAGGACCTCGACGCGGCCGTCGGCGTGCCGAACCCCGCGGTCGGAGGTCGTGAACCAGCCGTCCGAGAAGGACTCCGCGGTCAGGTCCGGCCGGCGCCGGTAGCCGTGCGCGAGGACGTTGCCGGCGATGCGGATCCGGTCGCCCTCGACGTCGACCCGGACGCCGTCGAGGGGGACGCCGTCGTAGACGCAGCCGCTGGCGGTCTCGCTCATGCCGTACGCCGGCACGATCCGCACGCGAGCCTCCTCGGCGCGCTCCCGCAGGGACGGCGGGGTCGCCGCCGCGCCGACGACGATCGCGTCGAACGTCCTGGCAGCGGCGAGCCCGGCGCCGCCGTCGTCGAGCAGGCGGACCAGCTGGGTCGGCACCAAGGCCGTGTACCGCGGGCCGTCCCCGAGCCGGGCCGCCGCGGCGGCGAAGTCGTCCGGGCGGAAGCCGGCGCCGGTCAGCAGCGCCGGGGTCGTCCCGGCCAGCAGCGACCGGACCAGCACCTGGAGCCCGCCGATGTAGTGCGCCGGCGTCGCCAGCAGCCAGTGCCCCGGCCCGCCGAGCCGGGTGTGCGTGGCCTCGGCGGACGCGGTCAGCGCGCGGGCCGACAGCAGGACGCCCTTGGGGGCGCCGGTCGAGCCCGACGTGGCGATGACCACGGCCGTGCCCGGCTCGGCGGGCTCGTCCGGGGCCATCGCGTCGCGCAGCGCGGGGTCGGTGAACGGCAGCACCGCCGGGCCGCCGCCCAGCGCGTCCGCGACGGCCCGCTTCAGGGTTTCGAGGGCCTCGGGCGAGCCGTCGAGGTGGATCGGGAGCAGCTCAGTAGTAATAGGGGACGTCCTTGAAGTCGGGGTCGCGCTTCTGGAGGAACGCGTCACGGCCTTCGACGGCCTCGTCCTGCATGTAGGCCAACCGGGTGGTCTCGCCGGCGAACAGCTGCTGGCCGACCAGGCCGTCGTCGGTCAGGTTGAACGCGTACTTCAGCATCCGCTGCGCCGTCGGCGACTTGCGCGTGATCTCCCACGCCCAGGTCAGCGCCTCTTTTTCCAGGTCGGCGTGCGGGACGACGGCGTTCACCGCGCCCATGTGGTGCATCTGCTCGGCGGAGTACTCGCGGCCGAGGAAGAAGATCTCGCGGGCGAACTTCTGCCCGACCATCTTCGCCAGGTACGCCGAGCCGTAGCCGCCGTCGAACGAGCCGACGTCGGCGTCGGTCTGCTTGAACTTCGCGTGCTCGGCCGAGGCGAGGGTGAGATCGCACACGACGTGCAGGGAGTGCCCGCCGCCCGCGGCCCAGCCCGGCACCACCGCGATCACCGGTTTCGGCATGAAGCGGATGAGCCGCTGGCACTCGAGGATGTGCAGCCGGCCGGCCCGCGCGGGGTCCACCGTGTCGGAGGTCTCCCCGCTCGCGTACTGATACCCGGACCGTCCGCGAATACGCTGGTCACCACCGGAGCAGAACGCCCACCCGCCGTCCTTGGGCGACGGGCCGTTCCCGGTGAGCAGGACACAACCGACATCGGCGCTCATCCGGGCGTGGTCGAGGGCCCGGTAGAGCTCGTCGACGGTGTGCGGCCGGAAGGCGTTGCGGACCTCCGGGCGGTCGAACGCGATGCGCACCACGCGTTTGCCGCCGCGGTCCTCAGCGGAGCGGTGGTAGGTGATGTCGGTGAAGGCGAAACCTTCGACCTCGGTCCACGCGGCGGGGTCGAACAGCTCGGAAACTCGGGCGTCATCCACGTTTGCGAGGATAGGACCTGTGGACCCAACCGATCTCGATGGATGCGAGGCCTGCCGGTGAACCCTTCCACCGCGCAGGCCAGGGTCATCGTCGACGAACTCGTCCGCAACACCGTTTCGCACGTCGTCCTCTGCCCGGGCTCCCGCAACGCGCCGCTGTCGATCGCGCTGTATGACGCCGCGGCGGCCGGGAAGCTCCGGCTCCACGTCCGCATCGACGAGCGCGGGGCCGCGTTCCTCGCCCTCGGCATCGCCGCGCGCACCGGCCGCCCGGTGGCCGTGCTCTGCACGTCCGGGACCGCGGCCGCGAACTTCCACCCGGCCGTCCTCGAAGCCGACCGGGCGGGTGTCCCGCTGATCGTGCTGACCGCGGACCGGCCGCCCGAGCTGCGGGCCGCGGGCGCGTCGCAGGTCATCGACCAGCACCAGCTCTACGGCGACGCCGTCCGCTACTTCGACGAGCTGGCCGTCGCCGAGCGGCGGGCCGGCCAGAACTCGTACTGGCGCAGCCAGATCTGCCGGGCCTGGAACGCCGCCTACGGCGAGTGGCGCTGCGGGCCGGTGCACCTGAACATCCCGTTCCGCGAGCCGCTCGTGCCCGATCTCGACGATGACGGCGAGTGGTACGAGTCGCTCGACGGTCGCGCCGACGGGTCCCGCTGGACCGAGCTGCCGGACTTCGGCGCGCTGCCGTCGTTCGTCGTGCCGTCGGCCCGCCACGGCCTGGTCATCGCCTGCGACACCGGCGTCCAGGCGGCCAGCGAGTGGGCCGAGCAGCACGGCTGGCCGGTGATCTCCGAAACCGGCGGGATCGGCCTGTCCGGCGGCACGGCGATCTCGTCCGGTGCGTGGCTGCTGGGCGTCGAGGAGTTCATCTCGCGGCACAAGCCGGAGCAGGTGCTCTGCCTCGGCCGGCCGACCGTGTTCCGGCAGATCCAGAAGGTGATTTCCGACCCTGACGTCGAGGTCCTGCTGGTCCGGCCGGACTCGGACTGGCCGGCGCCCGCGCACAACGTTCGCCAGGTCGGGCAGTGGTTCGACGAGCCGACCAAGCCCGCCGACCCGGAGTGGCTGGCCGGCTGGCGCCGGGCCGACGCCGCAGCCGCGTCCGCCGTGGCGTCGACACTGGCCGAGGAACCGTGGCCGTCCGGGCTGCGCGTGGCGACCGAGCTGGTGGACGCGCTGCCGCCGGACTCGCTGCTGGTCGTCGGCTCGTCCAACCCGACCCGGGACGTCGCGCTGGCCGGCCGGCTGCGCCCGGACGTCCTCGTGCACCGCAACCGCGGCGTCGCGGGCATCGACGGCACGGTGTCGACGGCCATCGGAGCCGCGTACGTGCACCGCGGTCCGTCATACGCGCTGCTGGGCGACCTGACGTTCCTGCACGACGCGTCGGGGTTGCTGACCGGGCCCGCCGAGCAGCGGCCCGACCTGACGATCGTGGTCCTCAACGACGACGGCGGCGGCATCTTCTCCCTGCTGGAGCAGGGGGCGCCGGAGCACTCGGCGAGCTTCGAGCGCGTGTTCGGCACCCCGCACGGCTCCGACCTGGGCGCGCTGTGCGCCGGCTACCGCGTCCCGCACGTCGTCGCGGAGACGCTGACGGAGTTCCGGGCCGCGCTGGCGCCGGCGCCGGGCCTCCGGGTCGTCGAGGTCCGGGTGGACCGGTCGCGGCACCGCGACCTGCACGCCCGCCTGCGGGCGGCGGTGTCGGCAGCCGTGTCCGCGGGTTGACGTCAACCGCTTTCCGGGTGGAATCCCAGTAGGCAAGAAACCTCCCTTCGGCTGTTCCTGCCTCCGGCTGCCCTGGCTACGTTCGAGCGCGCTGATCCTCACCTCTTGGAGGAATTCGAATGCGTGCAAGAACGCGCACCGGGCTCGGTGCGCTCGCGGCCGGCGTCGTTTCGGTGCTGCTCGCCGGCACCGCCGGCGCGGCGCCCGCGCCCGGCGCCCCCGGTGCCGGCGACCCGTACTACCCGAACGCCGGCAACGGCGGCACGGACGTGCTGCACTACGACATCCGGCTCACCTACCAGCCCGCGACCGACCTCCTGTCGGGCACGACGACGCTGCTGCTCACCGCGACCCAGGACCTCTCGCGGTTCGACCTGGACTTCGCGCTGAAGGCCTCGAGCGTGCGGGTGAACAACCGCCCGGCGCAGTTCACGAACCAGACGGGCAACGGCGAGCTCGTCGTCACGCCGGCCCAGCCGCTGCTCAAGGGCCAGACCGCGACGGTCGTCGTCGCCTACGCGGACACGCCGTCGACCGAGAAGGTGGACGGCCTCAACGCGTGGAAGAAGGGCGCGTTCGGCGCGCTGGGCATCGACGAGCCGCAGAGCTCGGCGTGGTGGTTCCCGGCCAACGACCACCCGACCGACAAGGCGACCTACGACGTCTCGATCGAGGCGCCGGACGGCAACGTGGCCATCTCCAACGGCTCGCTGGTCCGGACGCAGAAGAGCCGCGCGGGCTGGACCCGCTGGCAGTGGCGCAGCACGAAGCCGCAGGCCACGTACTTGACGTCGTTCATCGTCGGCAACTACGAGCTGGTCCAGTCGACCACCCCGGACGGCAAGCCGTTCGTCACCGCCTACGGCACCGACCTGGGCGACTCGCTGTACGCGGCGAAGGCCAGCGTGGAGCGGACGCCGGAGATCAACGAGTTCCTCGCGACCCAGTTCGGCCCGTACCCGTTCGAGGCGGAGGGCGGCGTCGTGACCAGCGGCATCACGTTCTCCCTGGAGAACCAGACGCGCCCGACGTACGGCGCGCGCAACTTCCGTGCGGGCTCGAACACGACGTTGATCGCGCACGAGAACGCCCACCAGTGGTTCGGCGACAACGTGTCGCTGGGCCGCTGGAGCGACATCTGGCTGAACGAGGGCTTCGCGTCGTACGCCGAGTGGCTGTGGTCGGAGCACGAGGGCGAGGGAACGGTCGCGGAGCTGGCCCAGTACACGTACGACTCGAACGCGGCCGACGCGGACCTGTGGAAGGTCGTCCCGGCCGACCCGGGAGCGGACAACCAGTTCGACAACGCGGTCTACGACCGGGGTGCGTTGACTCTCCAGGCGCTGCGGACGGCCGTCGGTGACCAGGCGTTCTTCAAGATCCTGCAGACCTGGCAGGCCACGAAGGGCGGCAAGGACGGGCGGATCCTCGAGTTCATCGCGCTGGCGGAGAAGATCTCCGGCAAGCCGCTGCACGACCTGTTCCAGACGTGGCTGTACACGGCGGGCAAGCCTTCGGTGGGCCCGAACGGGGCGGCCGCTTTCACCTCGCGCGTCGCGTCCGTGAAGCCGCGTTCGTACGACCAGATCCAGCAGAATCACCGGTTCCTCGCCGCCGAACACGCGGGCTGAGCGGGACCGCTACGCTCGCGGCGTGAGCACGAGAGGTGAGCGGGCGAGGCGCGTCGGGTGGTGGACCACCCTCGGCGTTGCCTCGCTCCTCACCGTGATGTGCGTGTGCCTGCTGTTCGCGGCTCTTCGGAACGACAGCGCGATCTCGGCCCAGCTCGGGACGGCCACGGCGACGGTGGATTCCGTGGCGTTCGACCGGACGATCATCCACTTCGAGACGCCTGATGGGATCGTGCACAGCCCGGCCAACGGGGTGCTGTACCCGGACGGGCTGGCGGCCGGTCAGCTGGTGCGGATCGAGTATGACGCGTCCGATCCGGAGCTGGCCCGGGTGGCGGGGCGGTCGGCTGCCTTGACGCTGCTGCCGCTGGGGAGCTTTGTGTTCTTCACGTGGCTGGTGGCCGGGCCGGCGCTTTGGTGGATCCGGCGGCAGAAGAAGCGGGCTCTGGCTGCGGTTTGAGTGGTTCCCCCGCTCCTCGTCCTTTGATTGTTCAACACCGGGGATCCGGCCTCAAGGGCGCCTTCGGCGTCGCTTCGCGATGGGCTTCGCCCACCCTTGACCCCGGCTCCCCGGTGCTGACTGCGGCTGGGACGAGGGGCGGGGGAGGTGTAGGGCGGGTGGTGCGGCTTCTCGGGCTCCGGCAAGTCGGGCGGCTCGCACGTACTGGCGGGGCCTGCGGTGTCGCGAATGACTCTCAGTGTCAGGGTTGGTGGTGCCGTACTTGGTGCGGTTAGGGTCCGGTCTTGGTCATGTGGTGACTCGGAATGACGT